>CAYOEI010000294.1:0-49780 GCA_964402825.1 uncultured Hyphomicrobiaceae bacterium | reverse complement strand
CAGCCGTTGGCTGTACAAGCAGCGCAACGCCATTGAGCGTTTCTTCAATAAACTCAAACATTTCCGCGCAATCGCAACACGCTACGACAAGCGTGACGACAACTATCTCGCTTCCATTAAGCTCGCTTCACTGCGAATATGTCTCAGGTTTAATGAGTCGGTGACCTAGAGCAAATTTCGACCATACGGGATCGTTTGACTGTCTATTCTGTGAGTGATTAAGGCCCGCCATGGCGGCGCCAATACTTTCTGCGGTGTCTGAAACCGGCGTGAATATTTTTTATCAGCTCCTGCCGTTCCTTCAGCGATAAATCCTTCATCAAGCCCATCATCATGGTGTGCATGGATTGGTGCTGGCTGTTGCGTATTTCACGAAAACGGGCAAGCACCTTCGCCACCGTTGCTTCATCATACGGATCAGTCAGAACGGCTGCCTCGGCCGCTTTTCGCTGCCCCCGTCTCTGTTTATTGAGCTGGCCAACGGTTTCACTGTGACGCTTTAGCAACTCGCCTGCTCGCTGCCGCTTGTCATCGGGTAAAACCTTCATCAACTCCTCGACGGCTCCAGTGAATATGCTGTAGCGGCCCTCATCATGGCCGCCATAGCCATGAGACCAGATACGCCCTGCAACCAGCCCCACAAACAGAAGATTGAATCCAAGGGAAACTATCAGCAGCGGCCATAACCAGCGCCGTTTCTTCGGCGCCTTTGCCGTATTTTCTTGCTTGTCAGCCGCGCTCACAACAGCCCATCCTCATCGCCTGCAGAGATGTCCTCCAGCCAGGAAATAGCGTCTGCATCATTACCGGAGCTTTCAGTCATCGCGATCTGAAGCACACCCTCGACCTCCGTTCCTCCGATACCGGAAACCCCCATATATAGACCAAACGCAAAAGACGCAGCCAAGGCTGCTGCCGGCCACATAGATGCGGCGCGCCGAATGGAGAATGGCCGCCCGGTTCGGGCGTGTTTCGGCGCTAGCGGCACGACCCTCGCCTCGCGAGCGGAGTCTTCCAATGCCGAGGCGACAATGCGAGCGCTCAGTGCCGCACTGGCGTTGCCCGCCGAGGCGGTATCCATCACCCGAGCCAGCGCTTTCGCTTCAACAAACATTTGCTTGGCGGACTTATCGGTCCTCATGAAACTTTCCAGTACGGCACGCTCAGCCGCCGGCCAGCGGTCCGGGTCGCAGCCGAACGTGTCCAGCAAGTTTGCCAACCGGTCCAGTTGGTTCATTGTGTTGCCGTCTTGCTTCATTTTAAGTTTCTCTTCAGTCCAGAACTTCAGGCAAAAATGCCTTCCACTGTGATTCCAAATCCTTTTTAAGCGCTCTGCGGCCCCGCCCCAAAAGGGATTCTACCGCCTCAACGCTCGCATCCATGATTTCCGAGACCGCACTCATCGACAAATCCTCATAATGGAACAGCACAAGAGCTGTCCTTTGCCGCTCGGGAAGCGCCTGCAAAGCTTCGTCCATATAGCGTTGCAGGTCCTCTTCCTCCATCGCCTGCACCTGTGTGGCCTGATGCGCTACTTCCGGCAATTCCTTTACCGTATCTTCCCGGCGCGCGCGCAATCTGTCGATGCAGGAATTCACCGTGACCCGGTAGAGCCACGTAGAAACTTTTGCGCGCCCTCCATCCCATTTGTCAGCCTGCCGCCCCAGCCGCAGGACTACATCCTGGGCGACATCTTCGTCTTCCATATCGTCGCCAAGCATACGGCGCGCCACCGCCAGAATCCGGCTGATTCCGGAATCGACAAGTATCTGGAACGCCACAGCATCGCCCCGTGATACCCGTTCCACCAATTCCTGGTCGGCCTGCCTTGCGTCGTCTTGCAAAGCGCCGGACCGGGATTGCATGCGATCCGGTTTCAGCTCGTCTGATTGCACGCTTATGTATCTCCGCGAATGTAATCGTCATTACCTCCGTATTATATGGCGTATACGGCGCGGCTTTTCATCCTCAGTCACCATCATTTAAGTCAAGCCATGTGATGCACTTCACATACTGACCCTTGCCCGCCCTGGGTGACTGAATTCTCATACGGATGGAAGGCCGCATGTCCGTCGCGTATTCGCAAATAAATGCAATACGCTATCTGACTATGCGGTCATAAGCCTGACGAATAGCGTCTTCTGACGCAACTAGCTGATGCTCAAGAGTATTGAAGTCACTCATGCCAGCGGCACGAGCCAGCAAGTTTTTAAGGCCGGGCGAAGCCCTGTCGGGGTCAAATGGCTTCTCGAGGCATAACCGGAGAACCTGAGTTAGGTTCTGATAGAGAATCGCGGCGGTGATAAGTATTTCCGCGTCATTGGGTTGCAATATCCCGGCTGACTTCAGATTGAGGAAGCTCGCAAGCGTATTCTGACTGAGAACGGCCGGTTTCTGGTGTGCGTTTAAAATCTGCAGGAATTGGGCGATATACTCAATATCAACCAATCCGCCATGCACCTGTTTGAGGTCCCACGGATCATCACTCCCTTTCTCCCTGTGAATCCGCGCACGCATATCATGAACGTCCTCCACAATATTCTTCCTTTCGCGGGGGATGGTCAGGGCTTCGCTAATAGCCGCCTCGACCTTTTTGCGCAGTTTTTCGGGACCCGACACAACCCGCGCACGCGTCAATGCAAGATGCTCCCAGGTCCAGGCATTATTGTGCTGGTAATCGATAAATCCATTGATATGAGTGGCAACCGGACCTGAATGGCCTGAAGGTCTCAACCGCATATCGACTTCATACAGTCTCCCTTCGGCGGTTTGCGCTGATAGCGCGCTGATAAGGCGTTGCGTGAAGCGGGCATAATACTGACCGCCCGCAAGCTGCCGCGCGCCATCAGAGGGCCCAACATCCTCATCGAAATCATAAATGATGATGAGATCAAGATCCGAGGCCGCTGTCATTTCGCGCCCCCCCAGCTTGCCCATGGCAATAACAACCACTTCACTGTCCTTGACCCGGCCGTGCTGGAGGACCATCTCTCGTTCCACCTGCTCGTGCAGGGCGGCGATAAAAGACTGGGCCAGGCAGGCATATGCATCTCCCGCCTGATCAGCGCCGATAGTGCCTGACAAAATCCGCACGCCGATCAGGAAAGCCTGCTCCTGCCCGATCTTGCGTGCCCGGTCGAGGCACTCCTGATAGTCCTGAGCTGCGGCTAACTGGCCGGATACCAACTCATTCAGCTCATCAAGAGATGGCAAGTCACCAAAAAAAGCCGGATCTAGAACCGCATCCAGGATTTGGCTGCGTCGGCTCAATACCCTCGCCAATCGCGGCGCGGTACCCATAATGTCGGCAATCAGGCGTAACAGGCTGGTATTGGAGCGCAGCAGCGAAAACAGTTGCACGCCGGCCGGCAATTCCATAACAAACCGGTCGAACGACCTCAGTGCAGCTGATGGGTCCGCGGTGGCGGAGAGCGCGTGCAGCAAATCGGGGAGAATTTCAGTCAGGCACTCACGCGAGCGTGCTGAGCGTGTTGCGGAATACCGCCCGGAACGCCATCCGCGAATGGTCCCCATGACAGTATTTGGATCGTTGAAACCCAACTCTTCAAGGACAGCAAGGTATTCAGACGACTCATCATCACCACGAAAAGCAAGTTTCTGCCCCTGGGTTCCGACATCAGGCAAGCGGCTAAACAGAGCGTCGTAATAACCCTGTACCTGAGTGAAATGCATGATAAGAGCGTCTGAAAAAGCTTCGGCGTTCTCAAACCCGCAAAAGCACGAAACCCTTTCCAGCTCTTCGGCGCCTGAGGGCAATTTGTGCGTTTGTTCATCAGCAATCATTTGCAACCGGTGTTCGACGTTTCGTAAAAAGCGATAAGACTTGGTGAGGTCTACCAGCGTTTTCTCGTCGATCCAGCCTTGTTGAACCAAACGTTCAAGGGTAACCAGCGTCTGTAGGGTTCTTAATTCTGGTTGCCTTCCACCTGCGATAAGCTGTTGCGTCTGCGTGAAAAATTCAATTTCACGAATACCCCCTCGCCCAAGCTTTACGTCATGTCCGGCAACGGCAATGCGCGCATGACCTTTAAATTCATGGACCCGGCGCTTCATCGCGTGGATATCCGCTACAGCTGCGAAATCGAGATATTTTCTCCAGATGAATGGCGAGATTTGCTCCAGAAAAGACTGTCCGGCCTCTATATCCCCCGCAACGACGCGAGCTTTGATGAGAGCCGCTCGCTCCCAGTTCTCCCCGAAACTCTCATAATAGGCGAAACCGGCATCTGTCGAGAGTGCAAGCTGTGTGGCCCCGGGATCGGGTCTTAATCTCAAATCAGTCCGCCAGACATATCCCTCAGCCGTGCGATCTTGTAGTAATCGCACCAGATCACGCGTCAGGCGCACAAATAATTGCGCCGGCTCAACTCCCTCCTTCAAACTTGTCTGGGAGGTATCGAAAAAAACGATAAGATCGATATCGGATGAATAATTGAGCTCGCCCGCGCCAAGCTTGCCCATGCCGAGTACGAAATATCCACTCGCTTCGTCCGGTTTGGCCGGGTTACGGGATTCAATATGCCCGGCGGCAGCTGCGCGTGACAGCAGAAAGCGCACCGCGCACGAGATTGTAGTGTCCGCCGCATCACTCAGTGCCTCAGTCACCTGATCAAGCGTCCAAACACCGGCGATATCCGCAAGAGCGATACACAGCGCGATCTGTCGCTTATAATCACGCAGCATTGCCATAACGCCCGCTTGAGACTCCGCCTCCGCGACACGCCTGGGCAGGTTCTCAGCCAAACCATTCAGATAGTCGCCCGGGTCATTATCAATGCATTGCAGAAGATTATGCGGCTCCCTCAGCATAAGCCCTGAGAGATATGGCGAATTCCCGCAAACCGAGGTCAACAGTTTACGAACCAGTGGCTCGCCTTCAATCAGGCTGCCTAGGCGCTCAAGGCGGTCATCCGACTCGATTGATTTCGCGAGATCATCAAGCACCTGTTCGGCGCGCTCACGGTCATAGACTGGTGGAACGCTGGTAATTGACTCGTAAAACTTCCCCACGCCTTCCCCCAATAGGTCCTTGCAATCAATATCCGGCAACGTGCTTTAGCGCATACCGGATATGCCATTGTGGTTTGACTTGAGCGGGAAATACAACACTGCTCTCAGACCTGGGTTATTATCTTCGAGCCGTACCTCGCCCCCATGCAACCCGGCAACCGCCGCTACAAGGCTAAGGCCGAGACCGCTTCCAGGGCGTGAACGGCTTTCTTCAAGGCGAACAAAGCGTTTCAATACACGATTCCGGTCTTTTTCCGGTACGCCAGGGCCCTGGTCAGCAACCGATAATTCTACCCCGGTATCTGTACTGGCTGCCGAGATATCGATCTCGCCGCCCTTACCGTCATCGCCAGCATATTTGATTGCATTGTCGATCAGATTAGCCAGGGCCTGGCCTATCAGTTGCCGGTCGGCGGTAAAATGGACGCCTTCAGGCGTATCGGCCGTTAAAGACAGCCCCCGGTCTTCCGCTGCCGGTTCGTAGAGTTCGACGACATCACGAATTAACGCACCGGCATCGATTTCCTCCATCGCCCCGCTGGTTGCGCCAGCCTCCATCCGGGCAATGCTCAACAGTCCGTTGAAGGTTTTGATGAGATCGTCAGCTTCATCAATTGTGCGTTCGAGGGCAACCCGGTAGGTCTTTGCCCCGCCTTGCTCACGCAACGCAGCTTCGGCTCGGTTGCGTAGGCGGTTCAATGGCGTCTTGAGGTCATGAGCGATATTGTCTGAAACTTCCCGCATTCCCTCCACGAGCTGCTCAATGCGCTCCAGCATGGCATTCAGGTTCTCCGACAGCCTGTCGAGTTCATCGCCAGATCCTACAACAGGCACGCGCCCTGAAAGATCTCCAGTCATGATCGTCTGGCTTGTCGCCGTCACCGCGTCGATACGCGCCAGCAGACTTCGGCTAACCAGCCAGCCTCCTCCAAGCCCGACCAGCGCCATGAAACCCAGACCGAGAAAGAACGCGGTGCGCACCACGCGTTCAAAAACCCGTCGATCCTCAATGTCACGCCCAACAATCAGCCGGAACCCGCCCTGCAATCGAAAAACGTTGACCAGTGCAAGGCGGGATTCTGTCCCTTTGCGTCCGGGCCGATCATAGACAAATTCAACACGCCCCGCGCTGTTCCACAGGCCCTCGGAAACCGAGGTCAGATTGCCAGCTACGCGCTCGCCCCACCGGTCAGTGACAAGATAAAGGCTGTTTCCAGGCGTCAGGGAGCGGTTGGCGATGGTGCGGGTGAGATTGGACATTCCCCCGGAGTTGTATTGCTCGGCCAGTCCTTGGATTTCCGCTTGAATGGTTTGCTCCAGCTGACGCGACAGCAGGACATTGGTGTGCCAGTATATGTACCCGATTGCACCTGATGCAGCGGCACCGAAGAGCACCATAAATACCAAAGCCAGACGAAACGTCGTGGTGAGAAACAGCTTATGCACGCTCAACCCGGATGGTGTAACCCACGCCTCGAATTGTGTGCAGGAGCGGGGCATCGAATTCCTTATCAATCTTGCCCCTCAGCCTGGATATATGCACGTCAATGACGTTAGTCTGAGGATCAAAATGATAGCCCCAGACATTCTCTAGAAGCATGGTGCGAGTCACCACCTGGCCGGCATGCTTCATGAGATATTCAAGCAGGCGGAATTCGCGCGGCTGCAAAAGAATAGGCTGACCAGACCGGGCAACCTTGTGAGTGAGCCGGTCCAGCTCCAGATCACCGACCACATAATTGGTGGTGGCTTCTTCAGGCGCCGTGCGCCGCGCCAGTGCCTCGACACGCGCCAGAAGTTCGCTAAACGCATATGGCTTGGTGAGATAGTCGTCACCACCCGCCCTAAGACCTTTGACGCGATCATCGACCGCGCCGAGCGCACTGAGAATGAGAACTGGCGTTTGAACGCCATCGGCTCTGAGCTTCGATATGACTGAGAGACCATCAAGCTTCGGCAGCATGCGATCGACGATGAGAACATCATGTATCTGCGTTTCCGCCAGCGACAGCCCTGTCTCGCCATCGGCGGCATGATCAGAGATATGGCCAGCTTCCTTCAGGGCTTTTACAAGGAAGGCCGCCGCCTCTGCATCGTCTTCTATCAGCAATACACGCATGGGTTTGGAGTGTAGCGCAGATATGGGGAGCTCTTGTACAAATTCCCCGCCATGTTTGTCTGAATGCAATGTCATCGAATTAGGGTCTGTTGTAATTCATGGTTGCAGCGCTGGCAGGGTTGCAGCGCTGGCGTGGTTATAGGAATGGCGGCGCAGCCGGGGGGAAGGCCGCGCCGCCTTACGCGCTGATCACTCAAGCATTAGATCTTCTTGAGCGGTAGAGCGATGAAGCGCTGCCGATCTCCCGAGCGGACCAGCATATGGACAGAGCGGCGACCCTTGTCTCTGGCTTTGCGAACACTTTTCTCGACATCGGCAGGATCACTAACAACATCGCCCGCCACCTCAAGGATGATGTCTCCAGCCTTCAGGCCTCGTTCAGCAGCGTCAGAATCGGGGTTCACTTCGACGATAACGACGCCCTCTTCAACCGACCCGGAGGTGAATTCAGAAGCCGGCGCTAGTGACAGGCCGAGATCTTCCATTTCTTTACTGGAGGGTTTCATGTCATGTTTTTGAAGTGACGCAAGCTGCTTCTTGTTGGGGAAAGAGCCAAGCTTGATGGTGATATCCTGCTCTTTGCCGTCACGCATGACAGTCACGTTAACTTTATTACTCGGTGCATAGCCTGCAATTTTGCGTGCAAGATCGCGCGAGTCATCAATCGGGCTTCCATCGACCGCAACAATCAAGTCACCAACTTCCATATCGGATTTCGAAGCTGGGCTGTTCTTGGTAAAACTGGTAACCATCGCACCTTTTGGTTTGTCCAATCCAAGACTTGCCGCAATATCCTCATCCACACTCTGAATAGTCACACCGAGCCAGCCGCGCGCCACCTTGCCGTTGCTCTTGAGTTGATCAATGACACGCTTTGCCAGAACAGATGGAACCGCGAATGCGATGCCAACATTGCCGCCAGAGGGACTGAATATCGCCGTGTTAACGCCGATGACGGTGCCATCCAGACCGAAAGCCGGACCACCGGAATTGCCACGGTTCACAGCCGCATCAATCTGCAGAAAATCATAAGGCCCGGAACCGATGTTGCGCTTATGCGCAGAAACGATACCGGCGGTGACCGTACCTCCAAGGCCAAACGGATTGCCGACGGCCAGGACCCAATCACCAACCCGAGCTGTTTTGTCGGCAAATTTGACGAAGTGGAGTTTCTTCTTCGCTTTGATCTTGAGAAGCGCCAGATCGGTCCGCTCATCTGAGCCGATAATCTCGGCATCATGCTTGTCGCCATTTTCCAGAATGACGGAAATTTTGCTTCCTCCACTAATCACATGGTGATTGGTCACAATGTACCCATCGTCGGATATAATGAATCCCGAGCCCTGTGACGTTCTGCGCCGCTGCGGGCGCTGCCCGCGCGGTCCTTCATCACCGTATCGTTTGAAAAACTCCTTGAGCGGATGCCCGTCAGGCAGATCAGGCCCCTTGAAATCAAATTTCCGGCCGTGCTTCTTCCTGCCGCCGCTATTCTTTACCTGAATGGACACCACTGCCGGGCGTACCTTTTCAGCCAGATCAGCAAAACTAAATGGAGCATTCGCGTATGGCGTTACTGCAGTTGTCTGAGCGATGGCGATGGGCGAATTCGGCATCAGAGCCGTACCCAACAGCCCGGCAGCGAGCACACCGGCCAATACGAACGCAATGGGTTTTTTGTACTTCTTCACCTCAGGAGAGGTCGTGGATTGTTCAGTCATGTTCACCTCATAAATTCTTTCGTCACCGCCGACACCAGATCAGCTCGAGCATGTTGTCCAGGACACGGCATTGTGCCTCAGTTGCAGTTATAAATAGTATACCGGGTGTTACCCGACACTTTCCGGAGTATTAAAAATTCGTAAGATTGCAAATCGTGAGCGCTCACTTGGTGAAGGTGTACATAGGGTCCCTCCCTCAAATACCCAAATAGATATCTCAGATTTTATCCCTCAGAAGGGTCACTACAGCCGCGCCCTGTTTGAGCGTTTTATGAACGGGACATTTGTCCGCAATCTCGCTTAAGCGTTGACGCGTCGGCTCATCGATAGCGCCTTCAAGAACCAATTCGCGCTCGAAACGGTCTATTTTTCCATCGCGGCCCTCGCCGCAATCTTCACAATCCCTGGCGTGCACCTTGCCGTGGCGGACATGGACAATAACCCGCTGCAAATCGATGCCTTTATGCTCCGCATACATCCGCAATGTCATTGATGTGCATGCACCAAGAGCCGCCGAGAGAAGGTCATATGGGCTCGGGCCAGTATCCATACCGCCAAAACTTACCGGCTCATCGGCAAGCAGCCTGTGGGCGCCAGAAACTATTTCTGCCTGAAATTTTCCGGCGCCGGTTTCCGCCACACTCACCTGGCCATCTGGTCCTGGATAGGGCAGCACGCTGGATACCTCATCCGCTGAAATAAACCGTGAGGCCCAGGCGCTCAGCACATCCGCCACATAGACCGCATCACTGCGCCGGCTCAACAGATGGTCTGCATCATCGAGAGAGATGAAGCTTTTGGGATGCTTAGCCGCCTTAAATATTGCGGCAGCGTTCTCAACGCCAACAATTGTATCGCGCGGCGCATGAAATATGAGCAGCGCTTTTTTAAGCGAAGCAACGCGCGACTCAACTGAGTGTGTTTTCAGATCATCAAGGAACTGCTTCTTGATGGTGAAACTACGCCCGGCAAGGTCCACCTTGGCAATGCCTTTGGCTTCAATCTCATCAATTTTGGCGCCGAAGTTATGAATCACATGCGTCGCATCGGCAGGTGCGCCAATTGTCGCCACCGCTTTTACCTCGGGCACTTGACCCGCTGCAGTCAGCACGGCGGAGCCTCCCAGGCTATGCCCAATGAAAATTTCCGGAGCAGAGTAATTTTCGCGCAGATAGTCTGCTGCTTTAATGAGATCCTCCACATTTGACGAGAAGTTGGTGTTTGCGAACTCGCCTTCGCTAGCCCCAAGACCTGTGAAATCAAACCGCATGACGGCGAAACCTCGCTCCACAAGCGCTTCAGATATGCGGGCCGCGGCGAAAATATCTTTTGAGCAGGTGAAGCAATGCGCAAAAAGCGCATAAGCGCGAGGGGAGCCCGGCGGCATGTCAAGCCGGGCGGCAAGGAGTTCGCCTGAACTGCCGGGAAAGATGATTTTTTCGGAAGATTTGGACATAAGCCGGCTCCTAGGAGTGGGAGGAAATATTCACCAGCTTAAGATGTGTCAGGTGGGAGAGTGCGACAAGGGTATATAACCTCAGGTCTCTTTGAGCAGCTTTTTGAGTTCGCGTTTTTCCGCCGCCGTAAGTTTGTTGCCGGAGGCAGATTCCATCTCCCCTTTACGGCGCCTGTAGGACTTGAACATAGCGAAAACCGTGATGAGAAGAAGAAGCGGTGCTGAAAGCCACAGGACCAGGGTATGGAGGGCAAAGACAGGCTTTAGCAGGACGTATTCTCCGTAGCGCGCCACAATAAAATCCATGACCTGGGTATCTGTGTCGCCCTTTGTCAGACGCTGCCGCACCAGGATACGCAGATCTTTGGCCAGACCTGCGTTGGAGTCATCGATCGACTGGTTCTGACAAACAAGACAACGCAATAGCAGAGAAATGCCGCGCGCGCGTTTCTCAAGCGCCTGGTCCTGCAATATCTCATCAGGTTCGACCGAAAAAGCTGGGGGAGCGCTCAACAGCAGCGCGAATACCAGACATGCCGATATAATAAGCCGCCACATAGCACTATTCCGCCGGAGCCGGAGCAGCGCTTGCGTTTCGTGCGCGCTTAGGCACCCCAACTCTCAAACGGCGGTCGAACAGCGATATCAGCCCGCCAAAAAACATGATCAGCGTGCCGATCCAGATAAATCGCACAAGTGGATTGAAATACATACGGATGGCATATCCGCCGTCCTTGAGTTCATCGCCGAGCACCACGTAGAGATCACCAGCCCATGACGCATGAATTCCGGCCTCTGTGGTGGCTGTTTTAGGCGCATCGTAAAGCCGCTTCGATGGGCTCAGCCGTGTAACTTCCACGCCATCACGCGAAACAATAATCTGCCCAATCTGCTCCCGGTAATTCGGCCCCTGCGCAGGGGCAACACCACCGAAGCGCAGCTCATACCCGGCAATTTGAGTACTTTCCCCCGGCTTCAAAGCGATAATTTTTTCACTCTGCCAAGCGGTAGTTGCAACGATACCCAAGACCATCACCCCGACGCCAATATGAGCAAACGCCATGCCGTATGAAGAACGCGGGAGATTGCGGAACCTGCGAAAGACTTCATCCCACGGCGCCTTGAACATTTTGGTTCTGAAGGCCAGTTCAGACAGTGCGCCGGCAATAACCCAGATGCCTAAACCTATTCCGAACGGTGCAAGCCAGGGACCGCGCCCCGAGATCGCATAGGCGGCAATAATGGCGAGTCCGGTGATAGCCAGCGCCGCGATCAGACGCTGCGAAGTGCCCAGAAGATCACCGCGTTTCCAAGCTAGAAAAGGCCCGAATGGCACGGCAATCAAAAGCGGTATCATCAGTGGGCCGAATGTCAGGTTAAAGAAAGGCGGACCCACTGAAATCTTCGCTCCCGTTACCGCTTCCAGCGCCAGAGGATAGAGCGTGCCTATAAAGACAACGGCACAAGCGGTCGTGATCAAAAGATTATTCAGCACCAGCGCTCCTTCCCGGCTGACAGGCGCAAAGATGCCGCCCTTGCGCAAGACCTGTGCACGGCTCGCAAACAGCGCCAAAGCACCACCAGTGAACACCATCATGATACCTAGAATAAAAAATCCCCGGGCCGGATCGACGGCAAAGGCATGTACTGACGTCAGGACTCCTGAGCGCACCAGAAACGTCCCCATCAGACTTAATGAGAATGCAATAATTGCCAGAAGGATGGTCCAGACTTTCAGCGCATCGCGCTTTTCCATCACTATGGCAGAATGCAAAAGGGCGGTCCCGGCAAGCCATGGCATGAAGGAGGCGTTTTCGACGGGATCCCAGAACCACCAGCCCCCCCAGCCAAGTTCGTAATAGGCCCACCATGAGCCCATTGCGATGCCGATGGTCAGGAACATCCATGCGGCAAGCGTCCAGGGACGAACCCATCTCGCCCAGGCAGGGTCAATACGGCCGGTTATCAGGGCTGCTATGGCGAATGAAAACGCCATCGAGAAGCCGACATAGCCAGCATAGAGGAAGGGGGGATGAAATGAGAGTGCCGGATCCTGCAAAATTGGGTTCAACCCGTTGCCCTCAAAGGGGGCAGGGTCTATCCGGGCAAAGGGGTTGGACGTTGTGATGATAAAGAACAGGAAAGCAACTGATATGCTCCCCTGGACGCCCAATACATTGGCTTTCAGGTCAGGCGGCAGGTTACGCCCGAAGACAGCAACGGCGCATCCAAACAACGCCAGAATCAGAACCCACAAAAGCATGGAGCCCTCGTGGTTTCCCCATACGCCGCTGATCTTGTAGAGCAGTGGTTTGGCGGAATGGGAATTCTCAACCACATTGAGCAATGAGAAGTCCGACGTGACGTAAGCCACCATGAGCCCAAGGAAGGCTATCAGCAGCAATACGAATTGAGCCTGCGCCGCCGTCGTACCAATACGCATGAGAGAGAGGTCGCCGCGCTGGGCGCCCCAGATTGGCAGGATCATCTGAGCCAGCGCGACACCCAACGCCAGTATCAATGCAAAATGGCCTGTCTCGGCAATCACGTTTTTTTCTCCTCCCGAAGAATTCCGGATCGTATCAGTTCGCTTTTTTTACGTCATCCTCGCCGCGCCAGACCCCTTGCTTGCGCAATGCCTCCGCGACTTCCGGCGGCATGTAATTCTCATCATGTTTTGCAAGGACATTATCCGCCACAAAAACACCATCACCACGGAGTTTACCCTCGGTCACAACCCCCTGCCCTTCGCGAAACAAATCCGGCAGGACGCCCGTAAAGGTAACCGGAATAGTTTTAGCCGTGTCGGTGATGGAAAAACTTACCGTAGTGTTCTCACCCCGCTTGACGCTTCCCTCAGCCACAAGCCCGCCCAGCCTGATGCGCTGTCCGGGCCTGATATTTTTCTCTGCAACATCACTGGGACTGTAAAAAAACACAATGGAATCTTCCAATGCGAACATGATGAGGCCGACTGCAAGGCCAAGGACGGCCAGACACATTCCTATAAGAATGGATCTGCGTTGTTTGCGGGTCATGCTCACTTACCAAATCCTATAGTCCGAGTTTCCTGGCCATTTCATCCAGCGATGCAATGGCCTGGGTATCCTGCGCCATTGCTTTGCGCGCATCGGAGATTGCGGTTGCGGCAGCTGTTTTGTCGCCCAGCACCGCATAGCTTCGCACCAGCCTTTTCCACTCCTCAATGCTGCCGCCATCCGACCTGAGCCGCTCGGCAAGACCCGCCACCATCTGTTTGATCATCGCAGACCGGTCAGACTGGCTCATGTCCTTAGCAGCCTCTACCTGACTGCGATCAGGCCCTTTGGCAGCAGTCCGGTTTGAGCTTTCCACGGTTTTCCCGGAGTTGCCAGTGCCCATTTGCCGCTCCAGGCTGGCAAGACGTTGCTGCACCGTACTGCGCCAGGGTGCATCAGCACTGCCCCGTTTCAAAAGAGCGCGCCATGCTTCTGCTGCCCGCTCCAGGCTACCGTCCTGCTCTTGAGCAACGGCGAGCCAGAAATGCGCCTGTGACAGCGCAGCATCTTTCTCGACAGCCTTCTGAAATGCCTTCCTGGCGGGTTCCGTGACAACGCCCTCATTTGCGAACACCACTGAGGTACCGTAATCAACAAGACGCTCTGACGTTTCTCCCAATATCCTGATCGCTTTGCCGAATGCGTCGGCTGCATCTCTAAAGCGTTGCTGCCGCATGTAGACTGGAGCAAGCACTTCCCAGCCACGCCCATCTTCTGGGTCCTGCCGCAGACGCGCCTCGACCTTAGCGACCAGCATATCGATTTTCTGGCTCTGGACATTTGGATCCAACCGGGCCATCAGCGGTCTGTCGGGCAGCCCCGGAGAGCCGTAGATCAAATAAAGCCCTACACTGGCAACCGGCACGCAGATGAAAGCGCAGACCAGCGCAAGCGCCGGAATATTACGCTTCCGGGCAGACATTTTTCCGGAATTTTCTGCCTCTACCCTGGTCGCGGCGAGGAGCCGGCGTGACACCTCCGTACGCGCAGATTCAGCCTCATCACTGCTGATGACACCACGTTCTTCTTCAGAATCGAGTTCCCGCAGCTGATCCTTGAATACGTCACTGTCATAGGCTGCCGGGCCAACATTCTGGCGGCCCAATCGCAAGAATGGCCACAACACGACTATCAATGCCGCGGTGGTCAAACCAGCAAATACAGTCCACAGAATCATGTCCAGAGCCTATGCGCCTATCAGATCACAACAATTCTCTCACGGGATAAGCACGTTGAGCTTGTACGGGCAAGACAACAGACTGGTAGATCAAGTGATATGCAGGCAATCAGGTAACGGGTTTTGCAAGATTTAGCTGACCTTGCCCCATGTTCCATCGGGCTTGCGGCATGCCCGTCCCGTCAAAGTCTCCGGCCGGCCATCCATATAGATAGTGTGCGTGTAGGGTCGGCAATCCACTCCGGCGGACTTGTAAGGCTGGCCCGGAACAACTGATCCGTAATGACCGGAATTTGGATTACGCCACTGCGTGGCAGTACCTGAACGGCCGGTTTCGAGGGCGCGATATTCGGCCTCCATCGCCGCACGGCGATCAGCTTCATCCATGCGCCGGCCGATTTCATTCCCAACCACGCCGCCAAGAAATGCGCCAACAACAGCGCCCGCAATCTTACCCTTGCCACTACCGACCTGACTGCCAAGCAGCCCGCCCGCCACTGCACCAACAAGAGTGCCTGAGTCGGCGCGGCGACCGGGGGCACAAGCCGCAAGAGTTACGGGAATGAGAATTGTGGCCAACAAGACCTTCGCGTGCATTGTGATTATCCTCGCATAAATTAACAGTGGTGGTCGCCATCAGCCTAATACTGCAGTTTCATACGGCCTCGCAACCAAATGATAGTTCCATCTGTATTACTTAAAATACGAAGATTCGGGCGAAATTTCGGCCATTTTGTATACCGGCATTTACGAGCCTGGAAGTTGCAGTTGGACCCGCAACCCTCCACTCGCTGATTCCTCAAGTGTTAAAGTGCCTTTGTAGAGACAAACCAGATCAGCGACGATGGATAAACCTAGGCCCGATCCGGGCTTGGTTTCATCCAGTTTGCGGCCTCTCTGAGTTGCTGATTCCCGCTGTTTTTCCGGCAATCCGGGACCATCGTCATTGACTGTGATCACTATGTTTTCAGAAGCGGCATTTCCGGTCCTCTTTTGAGGTTTTACCTTAATCTCAATGCTGTGATTTGCCCATTTGCAGGCGTTGTCGAGTAGATTTCCGATCATCTCCTCAAGGTCATGCTTTTCACCGCGAAACATTGTGCCATGCGGGCAGATAATATCGACCATAAGATTCTGCTCCTGATAAATCCGCTGCAATACTCGAACCAATGCCGAAACAACGGGCTCTACCTCGGTCTGGCTGCCAATGACACCTGATCGCGCTGCCATGCTGGCGCGGTTCAAATGGTGTGCGACCTGATCACGCATCAACTGCGCCTGATCACTGACTTTCCGGGCAAAGGATGTGTCATTGCCAGCAGCCTCGTTGGTAATGACACTTAAGGGAGTCTTGAGTGCGTGAGCGAGATTTCCAACATGCGTGCGTGCCCGATCAACAATCGCACGGTTGGATTGAATGAGGGCATTGAGTTCGCTCTGGAGCGGCACAATCTCTGTCGGCAATTCACCCTCGAGCTGCTCTGCATCACCAGAGCGTATTGCCGCCAGTCCAGTGCCTATCGCGCGCAGCGGCCGCAACCCGTAGCGCACCTGAAAATATGTCACCAGGACAAGACCAACACCCAGGATCGTCAACGCTACCACAAGCAGCGTTCTAAACTCACCAATTGTCTGGTCGATTTCGGCAGCCGCTCCGGACACGGCAAACGAAAATCGTGAAACTGCATTCCCTGCCTGATCGATTGTGATCTCACGCTCAAGAATACGGAGGCGCTTCTGTTCAGGACCAGTAATATACGCACGGCGTATCTGGTTCTGATCTGCCACTACGCCTGATTGACTAGGAATTGGCAGGCGTTGGTCCAATAAGGAATCTGATGCAAGGAAAGATTCCTTGCCATCGCCAAGCGGTGTGATTTGCCAGTACCAGCTGGAGAATGGGCGGGTAAAGAGGGGATCAGTAAGGGAGGGAGGTTTTGCGGCCGGATCGGTGCGCGCAGCCGCCAGGTCAGCGACAAGATCGGTGAGATAGACGTTTAAGCGGGCATCAAAATTTCGCTCAACAGCACCACGGTACACAGAAATCAGAACGAACGCCGTTATAGGTAAAACAACCAGCGCCCAAACGGCTGCTGCTGCGAACAATCGGGCGGAGAGTGAGTTAAGTTTCATCCGCCGGGCTTCCGATACAATATCCAAGCCCTCTGATGGTCTCGATCAGGCCTTCTGGTATCTTCTTGCGCAAACGTCCAATGAACACTTCAATGGTATTCGAATCCCGGTCGAAATCCTGATCGTAAAGATGCTCTACAAGTTCTGTTCGTGATACGACCCGGCCGCAATGATGCATGAGATAGGCCAGCAACCGGTACTCATGAGATGTGAGCTTGATGGGAGACCCATCGACGGTTACCCGCGAAGTTTTTGTATCAAGACGCAGCTGCCCAATTTCAATTTCGTTTTTGGCATGTCCGGTTGAGCGGCGAAGCAACGCTCTCACACGCGCAAGAACCTCTTCCATATGAAACGGCTTGGCAACGTAATCGTCGGCGCCAGCGTCGATGCCCGCCACCTTGTCACTCCAGCGGTCGCGTGCCGTCAGAATAAGCACGGGCATTTTGCGGTCATCCCGGCGCCAGTGTTCCAGAACACTGATACCGTCTGTTTGAGGCAGGCCCAGGTCAAGGATCACTGCGTCATATGGCTCGGTGTCACCGAGAAAATGCCCTTCCACACCGTCGAACGCGGTGTCAACGGCATAGCCGGCCTCAGACAATGCCGAAACCAATTGCCTGTTCAGATCTGGATCGTCTTCGACAACCAAAAGACGCACGAAACCCCTCCTCTTGCGCTTGCATTAGCCCAATTATTACTGGGCTGGCACTCTGATATTCTGAACACTTCCGTTAGGCGTAACCACAGTCAGTTGATAGACAGGTCCCGACCCTGTACGGCAGACCAGAAATGAAACCACCTTCCCGCCAATTCGGGCTTCGACCCTATTTTTGACCTGCGCCGCCGGGCGGAGATTAAACCTCGCAAAAAATCCGAGCTTGCGGGCCTGACCAAATGTCACACATCCATTCTGCGCATGTACAGGATAGTGCATGCTGTCAAAAAACAGCACAATTCCCAGGACCATCAGGGCCCGGCACAATATGGATTGAAAACGCATGTCATGCCTCGCGAGTAAATCTCAGCATGTAACATACGAAATCAGAAATGAACCGCGGATGAATGATTTCGATTACATTACACTGCCTTTACTCATTCTCTCCCCCTTCATCCATCTGAGATAACAGGCGGGTTTCAATTGGAGTCCCAACTTCTTTCTGGCCTCAGCGGAAGAGAGCTGACACTCCTCATAGGATTCAAACACAAACTCCGTGATGCCGATGAGTTTTTCATTCCGCATTTCATAGACGACATCGCACCAGGCGTGGCTGAACTGCGGTCCGCGAAGGCTCTCGGGGTCTTCAGCAGAGAAAATCTGCGCAATCGCCCCATTGGCCCAGGTGATCTGCTTCTTCGACGGCTCAAATACGGGTCGCTCATGACTGAGATGCACGCCAAGCAGGCCCGAGACGCCCTCGACCATGACTGAGCGAACATCGTTCAGGGTTTCGCCAATCAAGGCGATGCGTGCCGCTTCATTCTCCAGAGCGGTGGCTCTTACCCATTGCGCACCGGCACGGGTTTTGCCAGCGCCCCGCCCGCCCAGGATCAACCAAGTTGTCCAAGGACTTAGAGGCGGGAGCTGATCCTCGCGCGCCCACAAATCCCAGTCATTCAGGATCCGCTCAATGGCCTCAGGTTCAAATCCTTCCAGATATGTCTCAGTTCTCTTCTGCTTCGAGCATTCTCGTAAGACGTTTCGCAATGTCGTGGCGGAAGAGGTCCGCATCGCTCTCCAATGCCTTTTGGCTTATCCGTTCATCGCTCGAAAAAGTGTCGCTCGCCTCCTCCATCTCACAAATTTTCTCGTAGAGTTTGGCAAGAGTTGTCAGGGTCCGTGCATCACGCTCGCAATCAGCAGCGCTACTCTCTTGCGACCCAACTTGTGAAGCCCGCTCGATCCTGGTTTCGATTTCTCGCATCTTCTGGTCCAGGGCCGCGTATAGCCGCGTTATGATGTCAACGGAACGCGTTGATCCCTCAACGCCAACAAAGCCAGATGCGACCTCGTCCTCTTCGCTCACGCGCGGGCCTGTCCTTGCTTTTCAATTGTTTAGGGATATCTACGGGCTGGTAATTCTTTTGACCGCCGCGCCCCCGTTTGCGCAACTGTCGGAATGTAGCGAGAACATACCTAAGGAGCGTTACGCTGTCAAGAATATATTCCTAGAATTGGAAAAATAATTACATTTTAATTTTCAACTGTTATATCATGTACTTATATATTTTTTCTAATGCCGATTAGCAGTAATATAGGGAGTTAGTCCTCATTCTCCCCTGTCAGAATGCTCTTTATGGATGGGTCCTTGACCACGAAGCGCTCAATTTTCCCAACCGGAACTCCCTCCTCGCTCACAGCCCAGGACCGGACTGATATTCCCGCCTCGTGAACGCTGTTCGGATCACCCGATACCAGTGGATGCCACCAATGGAGGTCCTTGCCTTCATCGACAAGACGGTATGCACAGCTGTGCGGTAGCCAATCCAGGGAGCCAACAGTTTCATGAGAAATCACGACACAATCATGCACGCGTTCATGGCGATTGTCATAGTCAGTGCAACTGCATGCGCCGATATCAAGAAGTTTGCAGGCCAGGCGGGTGTGCAAAAGTTCTTCAGTGTCCTCATCCTGGAGTTTGATTAAGCAGCATTGTCCGCACCCATCGCACAGAGCTTCCCATTCCTCATTATTGAGCTCATTCAGCGACTTGTTGCGCCAAAATTTATCTGTAGCATTGCGCACCAGTGAGTCCCTGCTTGTTATCGTCATGGATTTACCTGAAAATCAGATATAAAACTACCTGATCAAAACGGCAAATGCTGGATGGATTCGCCATCCCGCTAAACTAAAAGTTTATGGATCGCCCGTGCGCGACTGGATTTTCAAACCTACTGGCAAAAAGAAGCGATTCAATTGGCTCGCTTTGGACTCGACAATTGATTCGAGCCTGTTTGGCACATGGGCTGGTTTTCACGACTGGTGGAGTGCCTATTCGAGCTTTTTTGCGCGCTTCCAGATTACCGGTACCCGCAAACTCCTTAATGAAGCTGCTTCAGAATCTCTCACCATGGGTACGGGCGGGCTGCTCGTCATGCTGGCGTTTGCAATCCCAGCATTCGAGGAAACACGCACAGCCTGGAAAACGTCAGGACAATTCAGTGTCACTTTCCTTGACCGGTATGGAAACGAGATTGGCAAGCGTGGCATACTGCATTCCGATGCAGTGCCGCTGGACGAGATACCCGATCATATGATCAAGGCGACGCTGGCAACCGAAGACCGGCGGTTTTTCGCACATTTCGGGATTGATTTTCTTGGCACATTCCGCGCCGTGATTGAAAATATCCGCGCCAAGGACGTGGTCCAGGGCGGCAGCTCGATTACCCAGCAGCTCGCCAAAAACCTGTTCTTGACACCGGAGCGATCCTTGAAGCGCAAAATCAACGAAGCCTTTCTTGCGCTCTGGCTGGAAGCCAGGTTGTCCAAGCGCGAAATCCTGAAGCTGTACCTGGACCGCGCCTATTTGGGCGGCGGTACATTCGGCGTAGAGGCGGCTACCAAATTCTATTTCGGCAAGTCCGTTCGCAATGTCACCCTGGCCGAGGCGGCCATGCTTGCAGGTTTATTCAAGGCGCCCACCAGATATGCCCCGCATCTCGACCTGCCGGCTTCTCGCGAGCGAGCAAATGTGATCCTGACCAATATGGTCGAGGCTGGATATTTGACCGAAGGACAGGTCCACGGCGCACGGCTCAATCCCGCCGACATCCAGGATCGAAGTGATTTTTATAGCCCTGACTGGTACCTCGATTATGCTTTTGAGCAGGTACAGGAGCTTATGCGCGAGAGCGGCGAATTCGTTCTTACAGCACGCACAACTGTCGATATCGGCCTCCAAAAGGCGGGGGAAGACGCCATCCAGAATGTCTTGAGAAAACACGGGCGCGCTCGCCGGGTTAAACAGGGGGCGCTTGTTGCGATGGAGACCGACGGCGCGGTTCGCGCACTGGTTGGCGGGCGTGACTATGGCGAGAGTCAATTCAACCGGGCGACACACGCCCAACGCCAGCCGGGTTCCTCTTTCAAACCCTATGTCTATCTTACAGCGCTTGAAAACGGCTACACCCCGGACACGATTGTTCTTGATGGACCGATTTCATGCGGGCGGTGGTCTCCCAGAAACTACTCGGGGGGGTATCGAGGCCGGCTGCCGATGAAGCATGCACTGATGCGCTCGCTTAACACGGTCGCCGTCAGATTGTCGCTAAGTGTCGGGCGTGAAAAAGTGCTCGCCAATGTGCACAAGATTGGCCATACGAAAGTGAAAAAGACATGCTCAATGGCTCTTGGAGACACCAGTCTGACCCTGCTCGCTCATACCGGGGGTTTCGCGGTATTCGCCAGTGGCGGCATGTCGGTAAAACCATACGCCATCGAAGAAATCAGAAATTCCTTCGGTAAACTCCTCTACACCCGCGAGAGAAATGCGCCAAAACTGAAACGAATATTCGAACGGAGTAAAATAGAACAGCTGAATTCCATGCTGGCCCTCGTCGTGGCCAGCGGTACTGGGAGACGCGCCCAGCTTCCTTTCACTTATGCAGTTGGCAAAACCGGCACAAGTTCAGCCTGGCGCGACGGCTGGTTCATGGGTTTTACCGGCCAGTATGTAACGGGCACATGGTTCGGAAATGACGATTATTCGCCAACAGGCCGGGTCACTGGTGGCAACCTGCCGGCCATGGCCTGGAAAGATTTTATGATGTTTGCACATGCGACATATAATATTCCGCAAATTCCCGGGCTTCCCGTCCATCCTGCCCAGGCGGTCGAGCAGCAGCGCATTGCAGCTCTGCAACGCATAGAAACTCGGCTCGGGCGCGGGCCGACAGCAGCCTTGTACAGAATGCCGGAAAGAACCCTGGAATCACTGGAAACTATCAAGAGACTGTTGGAGAACGCCTCCAGGAAACCGTTTTCTGACGAGAACCAGCCTGCTGACAACAGAACTGTTCCATCCCGCTCATCATCGCTGGAGGGACCTGGGGCGGAGACGCAAGGGCAGCGCGCAAGTCTGCGGCCATGAAGATGAAATCACCGATTATATTTTTTGGCGCACAGTGATATTGAAGTGTCATCACGTGAGTCTGGATTTAGAGTTGGACGGGGCCAAGTCTAACTCATGGCTCCATGTCACAAACGGTCACCACACGGAACCTGATTAGCGTGCGCACGCTCTTGAAATTTCTTCTGATATTCATCACCGCCCTGACGCTCGGTCTGGGTTCGGCATGGTATATGATCGAAGAAGGATCAGCCCTGACAACAAGCCATTTGGGTCCTTGGTCAGTCTGGCATTCGGCTGGAAGGCCTGACGCTGATCCTTATACTAAAGCGTATATGGCGCGCGCCGGCCGGCTGCCAATCACCTCAACCAGTGCACTCTACTTTTTTGCCAACAGCGATGAATCCGGGGCTCAGATGACCTCGGACTGTGAATATGTAATCGACGGACAACCCTTAAATGCAGCTTGGTGGAGCCTGGCGGCCTATGATGGATCAGGGAGGCTTATACCGAACAAGGCCAATCGCCATTCCTTCAACAGAACGGACGTTGCGAGACGCGCGGATGGCTCCTATCGCATCGTACTCGCACGCAGTGCACGCCCTGGGAACTGGCTTCCGACCGCCGAACAGGGAAGCATGAAACTGGTACTGCGCGCTTATGGCCTGAGAGATGCTGGAAACGTACTCAACAAAGGGGCATCAACGCGCGGGCTGCCAACCATCCGTAAGGTGGTATGCAAATGAGAAATGCCCTCTTTACCACCCTCACAATTATATTTCTTGCCGCGTTTATTCACATCGTTGCAGTCTTGAGCCTTCCCTATCTCGCACCGAAAAATGCCTGGGCGAGAGTGACCGCGCTCACTGATGAAAACCAGATGATCGTTCTGCCGGCGGCCAGCCCCTCACATCAAAGCCTGCCGTTGATGGCACCGGACGTTAGATATGGAGTGTGCCGTTTTAATCTGGATAACGGGCCGGTTCGCTTGAGTACGCAAATTCTTGATGATCTGTGGTCTATCGCTTTCTACACACCCAGTGGTGAGAACTTCTACGCCATAACCGGCCGGGAACTGAAGCGCAGCCAGATCGAAATCATTATCTCGACTCAAAACGAAGTTGGGGTAAAGGCGGGCGCCAGCCTGCTGGACGAAATCGAGGATTTGATCGTTGTTGATTCACCTGTGCGAGAAGGCATAGCCCTTATCAGAGCGCCCCTGCTCGGCCCCAGCTATGCAGCTCAGACCGAAGCCGCATTGCAGCAAGGCTCGTGCTCAAAAAATCTGCCCGGAGTAAACCTTCAGCGCTGACATTATTGCCAGGTGCAGCAGCTACTTAAAACGGCGCGCTGTGTTGCTCTTGGGATCGTAATGAAGCGAGGTGGGCACCGGATATTGCTGTGTCTGCGCCCCATAATCAGGCATGTTCATCTCACGCGAGGCAAAACGCGGCGGGACGTAATCTCCTCTACGTGAGACTGCCGTACCAAAATATCTGGTGAGTTCATATTTTAGAGAGGCCATTCGTTCGTGCAAATGGCCTAATGATCCATCTAGTTCCACAGTCACCAGCTCTGGTTTGGTATTCCTGAGCTCATCCAGCGCATATCTATAAGTCTGGACCCGCCGCCCCAAGTCTTGGAATGTCTGTTCAATAAATACGTAATTTTCTTTCATGCGCTCACGTGCCGAGCGCTTGTCCTCTACCAGGATCATTGGGTCTTTGTCATAAACTGCCTGCATCCGCCGGCTGTCGGTGATCAACACTCGCCTGGCCGCCTGACCAAAATGCGTCAACACCTGGTGATCAATCTGCAGTTCCTCATCGATCACCGCGAGGGGAGAGGGTGCATTGTAATAATTGCTGCGGGACCCGCCAAAACCGCCTCCGGGGCCGGCAGAAGGAGATTGCAGCGGCGCTAATGGACTGGACAGGCGGTATCCGGCCTCACGCATCGCCATCTCATCATTGGTTACCCCAGATCCTCCACGGCTACCCAGCAGCGTTGTTGCACTTGGCAGCAGTTCGTCCGCCATCCGATCAAATATCGAGGCTCTGGGACGGCCGAAGTCACCTTCAAGGGCACAGGCGCTTAGAAGGAACGACAGCGTTGCAGGCATCAGGAGTAATTTTGTTAAAAGTGAGAATCCAGCACTCCAGGATACGCGTTCATATTTGTGAACTCGCCATCTGGAGGCGATGGGTAAAGTTGGCATAACCACTCGACTCTTCATTACAAACTCACAACAAAGAAACGGTCTTATTCTTTATTCACCGTTTGCGGCGAACAGTCCGTTTGGTTATTTTCCTGGACTTTGCCGCAGCTCTGACTATTTCATTTTCTTTATGATGCTCAATTCTAACACCAGGGAAAATTATGATCTCGGCTGAACGGCCACTTGGATGCTTGACAGGTGCACGCGTGGTATCCAGACCTTCCCCATCGTGTCCGGGCGGGTGAAATTCCAGGATCGTGACCATTGCGGGTATCCTCTATCCTTGCAAATTACAGACGGGACTCTCCAATAGGATGTATTCAACTTAAGCCGACGCTATGGGCACGGCATGTTGATTAGGGACCAGTTATGGTTAAAAAATTGATAATGAGCGTTTGAGTTTGAAACAGCTGTGTGCGAGTGGGCGCCGGAGCTAACCTTTGGAGAGCGACTCGCCAAGAAAGTGCCTGCCATCGCGTTCTTCAACCTCAATGACCCAGATGTCAGGATCAAATTCGGCCTGCCGCTTGAGGTAGTTATCAGCCTCAGTATCGCTCACCGCACCCTCTCCACAACATAGCGACCATCGCCGCTCCGTGCTGCTTTCATCCAAACCCGCCAGCGCCGGACCATAGACCGAAGCCTGACTATCAAGCGTGTTAATCCTGATGAAGATGGCGCCGCCATCGCCTTGTCCGCGGCGCGAAATCACCGCAGGTGCGCCGTTGAAAGAGCAGCGGCGTAAATAGGCCATGACCCAGATTTCAGATTTAATACGCATGGAAGGCTGGAGCATGAGGGCAAACTGACTGCTGAGACTGTAGGTTGTTTAACCCGAGTATACTTCGGAAAAGCGCACACCACTTGTCTGCATCATTTCCTTCAACAGCTTCGCGGAAATGCGACCCTTCACGGCCAACTTATGGTCCTTCTCGAAGCGTTCAATGGCCTTGCGCGTCGCAGCGCCGAATATCCCATCCGCTGGACCAAGTTCATATTTGAGATCTGTCAGGGCCTTTTGAACGGCTTTGACCAGTGCGGCAGTCTCACGCGGCACCGCCTGGGATTGCGACAGATCATCATCATCAATCGATTCCCCCAGGATCATTCTTTTCAGCAACCCGTCCGACGCAATTCCAGTAACTCTCAGTCCTTGATCATACTGGTAAGCCATAATTGATGCCCTCGTCATCACGCCCAGCACACCATCTGCCGGACCCGTTTCATAGCCGTTTTCAGCGAGCTTACGCTGAATCGCCAAAACACTCTTTGATCTTGGCGGTAATTCGCTTGACGTATCTTTATGAGTGGTGGGTTTGCGGATACTGGCCGTACGGGTCCGCGTCCTTGCCGCACGCAATTCAGTGTCCTGTCCCTGACTTGCCATAGGTGCAGGATGCGACCCATTTTGAAGGTAAATCGCATTATAGGTTATCACCGCCGAAAGCCCGACGAACGCAACCAATAAGATTCTTGCTTGCAGCGTTGACATGACCCCTCTTGCCGCGCTGATTTTCCAACCACTACGTTCCTTCCCCCAGCGGAGGACGAGAGTTCACAGTATGAAAAGCGAACGTGAATTTTTGCTAAACGCAGCGTATTTCAGTTAACGTAATATTTGCGCCAACGGTTTTGGCATTTATGCACTGATAACCATGTCCAATGGAACGTGCCCATCAAGTTTTTCATTTTCTTCAAGTGGTTCATCGCTGATGCCATTTATCGGCAGACGAATCCGCACCCTGGTTCCTTCGCCAATCTCGCTATCTATGTCGAAAGATCCTCCGTGCAGACGCACAAGCCCCTTAACAACTGACAAACCAAGCCCCGCGCCTTCATAGCCACGATTATAGCTGCTCTCTGCCTGGACGAATGGACTTCCAAGTTTGGGGATATCCTCCGCGGCGATACCAATTCCGTTGTCCTCGACCACCAGCTCAATGTCATCGCGCAGGCGGTTGGCAAGCACCTTCACGCTGCCCCCCTCACCGGTGAATTTGATGGCATTTGCCAGAAGATTCAAAAGAATTTGCTTGCACGCGCGCTTGTCGGCCACCAGCTCCGGCATATCAGCCCCGGTTTCCATTTGAATGGTGATCGATTTTTTCTCACCCTGGTGGCGCATGATCTCGCAGCATGAATTCAGCAGGCCATCGACATTGAATGGCTCAACGATAATATCGAATTTACCGGCCTCGATTTTCGACATATCAAGAACCTCGTTGACCACACTCAGCAGATGCTCGCCGCTTTCGTGAATTAAGTGTGCGTATTCCCGGTAGCGTTCCTCACCAATCCGGCCATACATTTCACGGCTTAGTATTTCAGAAAAGCCAATGATGGCGTTTAGTGGTGTACGCAGCTCATGGCTCATATTGGCCAGGAAGTGCGTCTTGGCCTGGCTTGCCGATTCAGCATTATCACGCGCTCTGAGAAGTTCATCTTCCTGCTCTTTGCGTGCCGATATATCTCGCGTTACCGCCACGATTTCGGGCGCACCGTCATTATTTTCCGTTTGCACCACCGGGCGGCATCTCATCTCGACCCAATAAAACATATTCACTGAATGTGTGTTCCCGGCTCCTCCACCAGCGTTGCTGCGCACCCGAAACTCAACTGACACTGATTCATTAAGCTCAGCCGACCGGCTTAATGCATTTAGATAAGCTGGTCTGTCAGCCACATGAATTCGTTCAAACAAACCACTGCCCAATAACATCCGCGAGGATACGCCGAGCATCCGCTCAGAAGCGATTGATGCAAACAGGACCTGCCCCCTGGCATTGTGCCGGGTGATCATATCCGTCGCATTTTCCGCCAGTAGACGGTACCGTTTTTCACCGCGCCGGATTTCCCCTTCAGATTGGCCATAAAGATTCTGCACGGAAACTGCCAGGCCGCCCGCATACACCAGCGCGGACATGGAGCCGAGCAACGCAAGGATCGCAAGCTCTTTTGTGAAGGTTTGTGCGACAGGCAAAACGCCGGCCATCCCTGCAAAACTCAATCCCAGAAGAGCCAGGGCCGCAATGCCTATGGCTGTGATAACAACCCGGCGATCGGCGGAAAGCGCCGCTTCCATTGGAACAATTATCATCCATGCAATCAAAAACGATGACATGCCACCGGTAATCGAGGCCGCGAAGGTTACCAATCCGGTCAGATTAACCGCCGAAATCAGGTGGGCATGCTCCAACTGGCCGCTTCTCGACAGATAGACCGCAATGAGTATGGGAGAAATCAACCATGCAAATGCAATGCCTGACAACAAGGAAGGCTGGCCGATGGCGGCGAGATAAACCGGAAAAATTACCAGCGCGAGGAATCCGCCAATCATATGCGATGCAATAAATGATTGATGCCGGGCAGCCGCTAGTTCATCGGCGCGCACCGCATCATGCACCAAGGAGCGGAAATAGACATCCAAGCCGTGGGTACTCATTACTGTTGTCGCCCTTCCCTCAACACCACACTCAGTGGTGCTGTCCCTCACAAACCATGACTGGAGTATCGGCTCCCCCGTTTAATGAAAACTGAAAGGATGCTATCTGCAGGGGGTGCACACGCCGCAAAAGCTGTTATTTCTGCGCCATAACTCCCTAAAGTCACGCTATGGTTAATGCTTCCCTACCTGTCCGGTCGTTTAACGAGCCAGAGTCACTGCATATTTCCTGAAGAAATTTTGGAATGAGAATCCTGCTTTGCTCATGCCTTGCGCTTACACGAGACCCCCCACTGAAGAGGATTACTCTCCTGCACATACAAAAAAATTGGCTCTAATAAGCCATTTTGTAAGACGCTAAATCTAATGGATAATAAGTAAAATTTTAGACAAATTGATTTTTCATTTTAGTACAATTTGAGTTTTCTTTTAATAAAAATAAGAATAATAAAATTTATATCAAATAATAATAAAATTTATATCAAGTATAACTCAAATATAATCGATGTTATTTTTTTGATATTATTTTGTGTTTGCTACGGTTTGCTCATGGTTCGTGCGATCGAACTCTATTGGAAAGGGCAAATCCATGTTTTTGATTAGAACAGCCTTTTGGCTCAGTCTGCTTATACTTATTCTGCCAACAGATGAGCAGAAACAACAGGCCGTATACGGGAACGCCGAAGCGGCAGTACAAGACCTCCGCGGCTTCTGCACACGCAATCCTGGTGTATGTGAGGCTTCGAAAAACGCTGCTTACACATTCAGCCAGAAAGCTAAGTTTGGCGCGAAAATGCTGATGGACTTCGTCCAGGAAAAGACCGGCGACGCAAATTATCAGCCGGTATCACAGAGTGGTAATCGCCGCCCTTCGTTCTTCCGCAGGGATACCCAAAGCACCCTCACTGCCGAAGATATGAAGCCTAGCTGGTCAATCCCGTCTGACAATGGTTCCGGTGTTTAATTGACCGCCGGCAAACTGGCAAAAGCCACAAGCTGGCAAAAATTTATGGGGCAGGCGGTCACAACCAGGCCGCTGCCTGGGGAAAGAGAGAAGTTGCGGTAAGCGTCATTGCGCAAAAGCAGCAATTTCTCCAGAACGCAAGTTTACCGGCAGCCACCATCTGCCTTGGCGCGCATCACGGGCGGTATCCCCCTGCCCTTTCCCCGTCCGGGGTGCGTGCCGCTTATATTTTTTCAAAACATTAATTGTAAGGCTCCCACTCGCAAATGCGGACTTGAGCGGCTTTTAATGATCCATGAGATCGGCTAGGGTCCAGACCCTGGTTCTATGTACGAACATGAAAAATATATGCCATGTCGCTGGAAAACATATCGTCGGATTTCGAGTTCCTTGATGAGTGGGAAGACCGGTATCGCTACATCATCGAACTTGGCAGAACCCTTGACCCATTGAGTGAGCAAGACCGTTCAGACAAAAACAAGGTTCAGGGCTGCGCCAGCCAGGTTTGGCTCGCCACAAAAATTGAGTCAGATGCTGCTATCGGCGAGCCCAGACTAAAGTTTTCCGGTGACAGCGATGCGCACATCGTCCGTGGGCTTATTGCCATTCTCTTCGCGATCTATTCCTGCAAGACTGCATCAGAAATACGCAATACCGATGCGCACGCCGTGTTCCAGAAACTTGGCTTGGGAGAGCATTTAACCCCCCAACGCTCAAATGGATTTGCATCGATGGTCGAGCGCATCCAAAGCGATGCACGCCTGGCGCTATCTCAACCAATCCCTTCAAAACCTATCGCCATTCATCCAGAGTCGGCTTGAAATTTTCCGTGCCCCAATGACGTATTTTCAAGCCGCTACTGTTCGTGCTGTTCTGATCCCTGATCAGCCCGTAATACCGGGCAAGCCGGGACAGCGCGATCTGGAGTATCACCTTACCCGAGCGCTGGGGCCAACCCCGGCTCTTCTCGGCATC
Source organism: uncultured Hyphomicrobiaceae bacterium (assembly GCA_964402825.1). Classification (GTDB taxonomy): domain Bacteria; phylum Pseudomonadota; class Alphaproteobacteria; order Rhizobiales; family Methyloligellaceae; genus UBA2767. The sequence goes on along the minus strand of CAYOEI010000294.1, from coordinate 20,440 downwards.
AGACAGGCCCTGCAGATGACAGCAGATATCAAGCAGTACACCTGAAAGCTCTGGTCCAACTGCTTCAAGCGCCTTTATCACCCGCTGCCGTGCAGCCAGCACATTATCTTGCAGCCCTGCAACTCCTGCGGGCGCCGCGCGGCGCCCGCGTCTGGATGATGCAGCCGCGCCCCAATGAGAGGTGATATCAGGCGACAGCTGGCCGCGTTCAAATTCAGCCCGCAGCCTCTCGCCGGCCTCGAATTGCTGCGCATCGATCAGGGGTATGCCGTTACGGTCTTTTCTACGGCGAAGCCAACCCAGGGGACTTTCCCCATGGTTGACAATAACCGGCCGATACGTCCCGTTAATTTCCCGGCTTGATGTCTCACGCAGTTGGTGTTGTTCGAGGAATGGTTCCGCGCCAGCAAGATGACGGCGAAGCCATAAAAGCCCCTCTTCGGCAAGCACGATGCGTCCGTCAGCCTGCTCCAGCCACCCCCTCTTTTTCAGCCCATCGACGACATTTTCCTCGACGCTCAGAATGTAACGGCGAAAATTGTTGCGACGGCTGAATACACCAAATACTGATGCTGTTCCGCCCGGATGCCCGCTGAGCTTTTCCAGATACCCAGCGTCATTGGCAAGTTTGGGGAAGATGCGCGCAGCCACACGCCGCAACTCCTGCTCGACAACCACGCTTTTTCTCTCACTCCTCTTGTCCGCCATAAGTCAAATCTTGAAGCTGTTGAGAGCTGAGGTCAGACACACAACGGCTGTTTCCAGATCGTCTAACAGCACGTCAAATGCCAGATCATCCCTGCGATCTTCTATAATAATGCAGGCGTGGGCGACTGTGGTACGGTCGCGCCTGAACATGGTGCCTACCTGGGTCAGGGTAAAACCATAGGCAACATGAACCAGATACATTGCAACTTGCCGGGCAAAAGCAATTCGCGCCTCGCGCCGCGTTGTCGCGCGGAGCTCTTTCAACGGCACTTCAAAAGCAATGGCCACTGCCCGTTCAACCACCCGCCTTGCAATTCTTGTAGATAGCGGTATTGCCGTCGTCTTTCGAACACAGCACATCGCATTATCCCGTACAAACTGTACAACCTCCATATACTCACTCCTTTCCCGCAACTCAGGCATCAGCCTAGTGAGTGTCCTAAATACATTAGATAGGAATATATACCTTGATTATCAAAGCTTACGATTTTTGGAGTGGGCGGGGATAAGTTTGCTTTTTCGCCAGAAGACGGAGCGTTAAGCACCGCGAACACCTGGAAAAAGTAATCCTCGGCGTCTGGGCGTCTGTCAGACTTCCGGACTATGAATAAAGAAAATACGAAGACCCGCAGAGCACTTTCCGACAGAACAGAGCGGCGGGGGTTAACTGCTCAAACCGCTGACGAGTACTTGCGAGAACGGGATTTGCCCAGGTTGATTGCCGTTTGGCCAGGGGAAATCGCCGACCAAAGCCGCACAGGTACACTCTTTTTGATCAGAAAGCTGAAAAACGCACTTAGGTCAGAGCGTCAACGCGGCCGGGCTGGTCATTGGTCTTATGACCTGGGTCGTCACTTGGGTCTTGCAAAGGCCCTTAAAACGGAACTGTCCGCATATACCGATAATCAGGAGCCCGTGCTTCGTAGCCTCAGAACATACACCCAATCAAAGAAACTCATCCGCCCGCACGAAGGGCGACACACTGATTAGCCGTTCGCAACTTTGACCAGCGAGATCCCATCGTGGACGATATCGTGCGCACTGCAATTTGGAACAGCAACGTCGTAGCAAAGGATCTTGTTGACGCGCCTCCCATTGTCGGAAAGTGGAAGCCGCAACCAGAACAACTTTATATGTTCCCGTTCGCTGATCGGTCCCTGGATAGCTCCGTGTAGAGGAGCCTTACTTTCAAGTACGCGCTGATAGATTGACTGCCAGTAATCAATCCTGTCACCCCACTCCAGATCACCCAGGCATTTGCCGGTCAGCTCAATTCCATAAACGTCCTTGATTTGCGTACCCGCGAGACGGACAACGGCATCTCTGAGCCCATGGAAAATGTCAATCAGGCAGATACTGGGAAGATGATCCCGCATGAGAACAGGATCGAGATCGCTTCGCGCCGGCATTGCGCGCATGGCGGCACAGGACCGCCAATAGTCATAAAGCTGACGCTGTTCACGAGATACAAGTTGCGCCCGAAACGTAAAGTCGAACGTCATGGTCCCTCAAAATATTTTACGGTTGCAGCTCCCTCAAGCCGCAACCGCGAATCACCTCATCAGGATGAATATGATCTATTTGGTGATTCCACCGCAAGGGCATAAAGGAAAAATATTCAGAGATTCTAACCTCTTCTGCGCGGCAGCGTGCAAAAAAAAGACAAGGGCCTAAAAGGCCCTTGCTTTATCGTCATTATTTTCTTTGAACGCTTTTACCAGCACAGATTCCCGTTAGCTTTTTCTGCGCTGACCCAACCCCATCTTTTTGGCAAGCGCTGAACGGGCAGCTGCATAATTTGGAGCAACCATCGGATAATCATGGGGCAAGCTCCACTTGTCCCGATATTCCTCAGGCGTCAAATCATAATGGGTCCGCAGATGCCGTTTGAGAGATTTGAACTTTTTCCCATCCTCAAGGCAAATAATGTAGTCCGGCATAACGGATTTCTTAACTGGAACAGCCGGATTTAATTCTTCAACCAAGGGCTGAGAGGCCTTTGCAGCGGCTTTGCTCAACGCATCGAAAGTCTCATTTATCAGTGTGGGCAGGTCTCCTGAAACCACCGCATTATTGCTTACATAGGCTGAAACAATATCAGCGGTAAGGTCAATCAGACCCTCATTGATTGGCTTGTCTTCCATTTAGTCTATCTCCAAAAAACCGTTGCGGACCAATTGATCCCTCGCACTAAAAGCAAATTAACAGCTTAAAAAATATTTACTTCGCCATAGACCAAAACTTTGACATAGATCAAAAATAATTCTGACAAATCACAAATATTACAGTTCAATATCAAAAATTATATGACATTATCTAGCTTAATCTGGCTTGAAATTGCCATGTTCCATCAATTCAAGTTCTAGATTAAGATCAATCTATAATATTATTGTACATAATTCAAGCTATTCTGAGCGCACTGAAGGTGACATCTGATAATTACGTAAAATAATCATAACCAATTGATATTAAGATAGTTTCTCACCACCTTGGTTGTCTCTATTCATTTTTCAGCGCCTAAAACTATAGTAGTGTCGTATTTTTTTTGACATGACATCCCATAAAATGCGTTCGCACCCGAAAATCGCGTTTATCGGCAAACAGACATACACCCGCAATACTTGACCAAGGCAAATGTATATCAGGTCGAAAATGATTTCGTAGATAAATGAGTATAGAGACGTCAACGTCCATATTTTTACACCTTGTTACAATTACAAGATGTATTTTACATACTTAGAGATAGTAGGCGATGAGGTAAGCGCCAAGCAGGAGCGTTGCCCAAAATGCCATGCTGCCGGTTGGCCAGGAGCCCGCCAGAACACTTTGCGGACCGTGGTGACGGTAAATCTGCTCCAGGAAACGCTCCAGCCGACGCTGCAAGCGGTCCAGCGCATTAAGCCGGATAGCGCCGCCTGCCGATTGAACCCACCGCACAAGTGCTGGCAGGCCTTTGCGGTAGCTCCATTCCGCATCGATATTGATGCCCGGCAACTCAGGTGGATACAGACCGCTCAGCTTCAGCCAGCAGAATGCAAGAGCTGAAAAGAACAGGAGCTGACTCTGAGTGAGAATATGCGCCCAGGTATAAGGGGCATATTCAACAGGGAAAGGCAGCATCGAATATAACAGCCAGGGATATGAGCCGATAAAGATGCAAATAGCTGCGGCAAGACCCATGGCGATCAGCATATTACGCGGCGCCTCTTGTGTCCTGATCCCTGAATCATGTGAAAAGAAGGCGAAGAAGGGAATCTTGATCCCGGCATGATGGAACACGCCTGCCGAAGCGAACAGCAAAGCCAGCCAGACTACCGGTTGATTTTCTTCAAGCGCCGCGACCATCACCATTGATTTCGAAACAAAACCCGAAAACAACGGAAATGCCGATATGGAAGCCGCCCCAACGATGCAGAATCCCGTCGTGAAAGGCATGGACTTATAGAGACCGCCGAGTTCAGAGCCGTTGATTTTTCCTGTCCTGAACAACACTGCGCCCATGGTCATGAACAGCAGCCCCTTGAACACCACATCGTTGAACGCGTGAGCAATCGCCCCATTGATGGCGAGCGCCGTTCCCAAGCCGATACCAACCACCATGAAGCCGATCTGGTTGATCAGGGAATAGGCAAGAACCCGGCGCAAATCATTCTCGATCACGGCAAAGAAGATCGGAAACATGGTCATGGCCGCCCCAATGTAAATAAGAAGATCCGTGCCCGGAAAAGCCCGCGCCAGTGAATAAACAGCAACTTTGGTGGTGAAGGCACTCAGGAACACCGTCCCCGAGGGCGTGGCCTCAGGATAGGCGTCCGTCAGCCAGTTATGCAGGAACGGGAAGCCACATTTAATTCCGAAAGCGAGGAAAATGAGCCAGCTTGCCAACCCGTCCAGACCAATGAAATTGAATGCGATTGATCCGGTTTGATGCGCATGAATCAGTACGCCAGCCAGCAGGATGACACCTGACAATACCTGAACGATCAAATAGCGCATGGCTGCACGGAAGGACCGCGTGGTCCGCCGCGCCAGAATGAGAAATACCGATGTAAGCGCCAGCAGTTCCCAGAAAATGAACAGTGTAAGCAGATCACCTGCGAAAACAGCGCCCAATGCACTGCCCGCGTAAAGAATACCGGCGACATCCTGCACCGTATCCTTCACGTGCAGCGAATAGATGACACCCAGAAATGCCGCCAGGTGGAACAAATACCCGAACAGCGTTGAAAGCCTGTCCACACGAACCAGCGTGAGTTCGTAGTTCAGCAAGGAGATCTGATAATAAATACCCTCCCCCATGGTGTAGAGATTAAGCGCGCCGAGGATGGGAATCGCCAGAAGGATGACTGAGCGTGTAACGCCACGTGTTATCGCCACCAGAATCCCGCCGGCGAGAAAGATCAGGAACGGGGCGAGACTAGTCGTCATAATAGTCCTCTCCCCGCATAATCACCTTGCGCATTTCCTTCGCGACCAGAACCAGTACGACGCAGGCAACAAAGCCATAGAGTGAATAGAAGCCCCACAGGATCTCCCAGGGATGGTCGACATGCCGATCGGTAAAAAAATCGGCGATCAGCGAAAGCCCGCAAACGGCGTAGAGCACATTGATCACACGCTTGACGTTACGTGGATTGTCGAACATGTGCTTTTCAGGTTTGTCAGCCATATGAAAGTTTCCTATCGAAGCCTGATTTGTCCGAGAAGTTCCAGAATCGGGCCGGGAAAAAAGAATAGAATGAGACATCCGAAAGACGTCAGTCCGATAGCGATCAGGCAGGGCAATGGCGCCTCCTTGATGCCGTCGGACTTGCGCCCCTGAGACTCGCCAAAAAAAGCCTTAAATGGAATTGGCAGCAGATAGGCGATGTTGAGGAGCGATGAAATCATCAATATTGCGACGATGAGTATCTGCCCCGCTTCAAGCGCCCCAAGCGCGATGTACCATTTCCCCCACAATCCCCCGAAGGGCGGCAGACCGATGATCGACAGCGAGCCGATAAGGAACGCCGTGAACGTAAAAGGCATCGCCCGGCCAAGACCTGTCAGTTCACTCACCTCGGTTTTGCGGGCGGCGGTGTAAATCGCACCCGCACAGAAGAATAGCGTGATCTTGCCGACCGCGTGCATGGCGATATGCATCGATCCGCCAATAACGCCCCAGCCCGTCGCCAGCGACGCACCCAGCACCACATAGGCCAGTTGACTGACCGTTGAATAGGCAAGACGGGCTTTCAGGTTGTCCTTCGTCATGGCGACCAGCGAACCAGCCAGAAGCGAGGCCGCGGCGACCCATATCAGCCATTCATTGGCGCCGGTGCTCGCAAGAAGGTCGATGCCGAAAATATAGATCACAACTTTCATGGCGGTGAAGACACCCGCCTTGACGACCGCTACCGCGTGAAGAAGAGCGCTGACCGGCGTCGGCGCAACCATGGCTGCAGGCAGCCATCGATGCATGGGCATGAGCGCCGCCTTGCCAATGCCGAACATGAACAGCGCGAGCAAAATTGCAACCGTAGTTTTGTCAGTCTTGCCCGCAAGGATCCCCCCGGGCGTAAAGTCGAGCGTCCCGGCAATCATGGCCGTGGCAACGATGGCCGGCAGTAACAGCACCATGGAGGTACCAAGCAGAATGAGAAGATACGTTCGCCCCCCCGCCCTGGCATTGTCATCGCCCTTGTGGGTAACGAGCGGATAGGTGGAAAGCGTCAGCACCTCGTAAAACAAAAACAGCGTGAACAGGTTTGCGGAGAAAGCGATGCCCAGCGTGCTCGCAATCGCGACCGCGAAACACATATAAAATGGCGTTTGGCGTGGTTCTTTATTGCCGCGCATATACCCAATGGAATAGATAGAATTCACGATCCACAGACCCGACGCGACACAGGCGAATAACATGCCGAGCGGCTCTACCTTGAAGGCCAGATCCAGCCCCGGCACGATCTGGAATGAGCCGGTCATCAGCTGCTCGCCGTCCATCACCCGGCCTAAAATCATCATAACCACACCGAACAGCATGGCAGCTGTGACCAGTGTGACGGTCTCGCGCAAATTTGAATGCCATGAGGTCAGCGCAATGAGACCGGCCCCCACGGCCGGAATAAGAAGCGCCAGAATGATGAGTGTTTCGCCGCTCATTTAACCCCCGCCATTAGCCATTCAGCTGCACGGCCCGCAATGCCGGCGGTAGCCGAGGTGTCAATTCCGAAATAGACAGTTGCAGCGACCAGTAAAAGTGTCGGCAAGAGCATTGAGAGCGGCGGCTCTTCGGCCCGCTTGGCGGCGGCCGAAACAGGCCGGAACCAAACCACTTCGACAATGCGGCCGATATAGACAACCGAGATCAAAGAACTGGCGACGATGAGGAATGCCAGCCACCACCAGCCCTGCTCGAAGGCGCCCAGAACCAGATACCATTTCGAAACGAACCCAACCGTGCCCGGCACGCCAATGATGCTGAAACCCGCAATCACGAAGGCGGCCATGGTAATCGGCATACGTTTGCCAATCCCAGCGAGATCGTCGAGCTTGACCGACCCTATCCGATAGAAAACCGCGCCAATGGCCATAAACAGCGCCGCCTTCATCAGTGCGTGATTAAACAGATGCACGATACCGCCGGTGAGCCCCGTCAGGTTTGCGATGGCGATACCAAGCGTAATGTACCCAATCTGCCCCACCGACGAATAAGCCAGCATGCGTTTCACATCGTCCTGGAATACCGCGACGATCGAGGCGCCGAACATGGCGGCCAGAGAGAGAACGAGGAATATATTTGAAACGGGCAGGTCCTGAAAAATGATCGATGCCCCGAACACGGTGTAAAAATAACGCAACAGCAGATAGACAGCGACCTTGGTTGCTGTCGCCGCAAGAAAGACCGTGGCCATCGAGGGGGCATAAGCATATGCATTGGGCAACCAGACATGCAGTGGGAAAAGCGCCAGCTTAAGACTGATACCGACGGTCAGGAAGGCCAGCGCAGCAAGCACCGCGCGTGAATTTTCAATGCCGGCAAGACGGCTTGCGATATCCGCCAAATTGAGCGTGCCGGTCATTGAATAGAGCAGACCCACGCCAATGACATAGAAGGTCGCGCCAATCGTTCCCATTATGAGATACTGGTAGGCGGCGAGCAGCGCGCGCCGGTCCCGGCCCATGGCAATTAACGTATAGGCCGCCAGTGATGACACCTCCATGAAGACAAAAATATTAAAAGCATCACCCGTGATTGTCATGCCCAGCAAACCACACAAACAGAGCAAATAGATTGCATAGAACCAGGCCTGCCGGTCTGACGGGATCTCTTTCTCAACGCTGCGCTTGGCATAGGGCATGATGACCGCGGCAATGACGGAAACCAGCAACAGCAGAAACCCATTGAACACATCTACGCGATATTCGATGCCGATGGGGGGAGGCCATCCGCCCATCGCATAGGAGATTGTCCCGCTATCGAGCACCTGAATGAGCAATCCGATGGCAATGAGCGGCATGGCGAGGCTGACAATGAGCGCCACGCCCCATGCATAAACTCCACGCCGGAAAAAAGCGCATAGAACCGCTCCCAAAAGAGGCAAAACCACTTGAAGGGCTGGAAGGTTCGCCGCAATCATTTGTCTTCTTCTTCGGCGAAGATTTCGTCTTCCTCGATGGTTCCGAACGCCTCGTTGATGCGCACAACCAGGGCCAGTCCCAACGCCAGCGTCGCCACGCCGACAACGATGGCGGTGAGGATTAAAACGTGAGGAAGAGGATTGGAGTAAACGGTGAATTGCGGAGACAGAATTGGCGGTGTCCCGCCCAGAATTTTTCCTGGCGACAGATAGAGCAAATAAACAGAAGTCTGGAACAGACCCAGCCCCACCAGCTTCTTGATCATGTTGCCGCGGGCAACGACGATGTAGAGGCCGGACACCATCAGAAAAATAATGATCCAGTGATTGTAGTGGGAGACAATGGTTTGCAGCAGATCCATCAACGTCCCCGCCCGATTAATGAATAAAAGATGGCGACCATGGTTCCCGAGACCGTTACCAGGACGCCTATTTCAATCAGAATAATCCCGTATTCCTGTCCATGAGCCGGATCTTGAGCAAACGGTGAGTAGTTGAGATAATTTTCACCCAATAGCATGCTAAGCACACCTGCTCCGGCAAAAATCCCGACACCGGACGGGACCATGAGTTCAATGATACGGGGCGGAAAGATTTTTTGCGCCGCCTTGAGGCCAAAGATGATTGCGTAGAAAATCACCATGGCCGCTGCTATGACACCGGCCTGAAAACCGCCGCCGGGTCCAAAATCCCCGTGAAATTGCACATAGAGCGCAAAGACCAGCATGTAGGGAATGAAAATCTTGGCGGCGACCCGGAAGATGACGTCGAACTTCATCGGCGGACCCTCCTGCGTTTTGGCCCTGGTTTCACATCGCGTTTACCCTTGAGCAGCAGCAGGACGGCGATGCCCGCGGTAAAAATCACCGCCGTTTCACCGAGAGTATCAAACCCCCGGTAGCTCGACAGGACAGAAGTCACGACATTCGGAACCAGGGTATCTTGAATTGAATTTCCCAGATAATAGGGTGCGACGTGCAAGTTCATCGGCGTATCGGCAACACCAAATGGAGGCAGTGCAAACGTGCCGAACACCAACACAGCGCCGGTCGCCACCGCGACGAATAACGGCAGAAGCGGTGTGTGAGCCGGTACGGTCTCCTCGGTCTTTGTCAGATAGAGCGTACCCAGCATCAGCACCATCGAGATACCCGCGCCAACAGAAGCTTCCGTCATGGCCACATCAACCGCATCAAGCACAATCATGACGCTCGCCATGAGGAAGGAGTAGATACCGCCAAGAACGACGACCCCGAACAGATTGCGTATGCGGATAATGCCAATTGTTACGGCGGCCAGCAGCGTCAATAGAACCATGTTGATTAAAGCTTCTATGACCGTGCCCTCCCCTTCTTGGCGGAAGACTTCGTTGCCCGGCGCTTAGCTGCTTTTTTGGGTGCTTTTTTAGCGCTCTTGGGAGCGCTTGCAGGTTCAGCATGCGCTCCGGGGCCAATCATAACTTTTTTGCTGGCCAATACCGGCTCAAGCCCCGCCTGCAGGGCAGCCTGGGCGAGCGCATGCGTTGCTATCGGGCTGGTGAAGAGGATCACGCCAAGGATAATGGCAAGCTTGACTGTGACAAAAAAGGAAACGCCGGTAGAAATGGCAAACAGCATCATTCCTATCAGCAACATCCCCGCCCCTGCCGTGTCTGAAATGCCAGCGGCATGCATGCGCGTGAATACATCGGGCATGCGGTAGATGCCGATCGCTCCAACCACATAGAAAAACGATCCGATCGCGATAAACACACCAGCGATAATTTCCCCGAACCAGGCCATCTTAAAAATCCTCCGGCTCTTCGCCGCCAGGATGGCTTAAATCGCCATAACGGAAGAATTTCAGCACCGCGAGCGTGCCGATGATGTTCAGCAAAGCGTATAAAATGCCGATGTCGAGAAATTCGGGACGCCCGGTCAGGAAGCCCAGGAGGGCAAGCAGCATTATGGCGCCGGTCCCAATGGCATTCCCGGCCAGGACACGGTCGAATACCGTTGGCCCGCGCAGGGCCCGTACGACACCCAGCGTCAGCGCCACTAATATGGCTATGGTGGCCGCCGCCAGAATCATGCGTCCCCCTCGAATTTCTTGACGCGCCGGTCCATTGCGCCTTCGGCGAGTTCTTTTGCTCCGCCCCGTGCCACCGCATGAACAAGGAATTCCTGGCCGCTCACTCGCGCGGTGATCGTGCCCGGAGTCAAGGTGATCGAGTTGGCATAGGTGGCGATACCACCGGCTGTGCGCTGGCTTGCGTGAAGGCGAATGAGCGTCGGAGATATGGGAAGCTTGGGATGAAGGATAATCTTGGTGACATCCCACGTTGACTTGGCAATCTCCAGAGCCAGCCAGGGCCAGTACGTCAACGCCCTCGGCACAAGATGGATGGGATGCCCCTCCTCATCGGCAATCCCCATCCGTCGCGACAGGGCAACAACGCCGAGAACGGAAAAAATCCCGGCAGGCACGGTGATCATCGTGTAATGCCCGGACAAAACCAGCCAGAAGCTAAACAGGACCAAACCTATGCTTCCATACAACACGTACGCACCCCCCGCGTTTTCTTGCCATGCTCCCCGCCTAGCATGAACATCAAGGAAGGGCATAGACTGATTCGCAATTTCCGGATTGTTACAGATTTCTTGACCGTATCAAGCGCCAGGTGGCAGAAACCACACATCTTTGAGGATAAATGCACAGCATATGGTATTGATGCCGCCATATATCCCAATCACTCTGAAGCTAGATCATGGACTCATTGATAACCGTCAATGCGCGCGAGGAGAGAAGAAGTATGAGCAACACAGAAAATAAGCCCAGCATCACCAAATCGGATGAGGAGTGGCGGCAACAGCTCACTGGCCAGCAATATACGGTCACCAGATTGCACGGTACCGAGCCTGCCTTCTCGTCCCCCTATCACGCATCGAAAAAAAACGGAATGTATCGTTGTGTGGGGTGCGGAGAGCCGCTTTTCTCATCCGAAACAAAGTTTGATTCCGGCACAGGATGGCCGAGTTTCCACTCGCCTGCCACTGATAGTGCGCTGAGTGAGCATGCTGACAACAAGTTGTTTTCGAAACGCACCGAAGTACGCTGCGCGGCTTGTGATTCTCATCTGGGTCACGTCTTCCCCGACGGTCCCGAGCCGACGGGCTTGCGCTACTGCATCAATGGCGTTGCGCTGAACATGGAAGAAGATTAGGCGTAACCTCCCATCTCTATGAAAGCCCCATATCGTAATGACCAAGAATATGCGCACACCTGCGCCACCCGTTGCTCCTAAAATACCCGTTACAGATACACGGCACGAAATCGAGCGCGTGGATAAATATGCCTGGCTGCGTGCTGATAACTGGCAGGAGGTCATGCGCGACCCGTCCGTTTTGGACGCGGATATTCGCACTTATCTGGAAGCTGAGAATGCCTTCACCGTGGCAACCATGGCCGATACGGACAAATTTCAAGAGGTGCTGTTCGAGGAAATGAAGGGCCGGATCAAGGAAGATGATTCAAGTGTGCCTGCGCCCGATGGCCCCTTCTCTTACTACACCCGCTACATCACCGGCGGCCAGCACCCGCTTTTTTGCCGGTGTCTGATAGAGGGCGGCGATGACAAGGTTCTGATCGACGGTAACGCGCTCGCCGAACCGCACGCATATTTCAGGATTGGCGGTGTTACGCACAGCCCTGACCATCGTTTGGTGGCCTACGCGAGCGACACCAAAGGATCGGAATATTACGCCGTCCGGGTTCTTGATATCGAGACCGGCGAGGAAATCGGCAAACCCATTCCAGATACGAGTGGCGGTGCACTGTGGGCCAATGACGGCAAGACACTTTTCTATTCGCGGCTCGACGAGAACCACCGCCCCCGGCAAATCTTCCGGCACGCTCTGGGCTCATCTCCTGAAGAGGACGTACTGGTATACGAGGAATCCGATCCGGGATTTTTTGTCGGGGTCGGGATGACGCAAAGCCGAAAATTCATTGTCATCGACGTCCACGACCACCAGACATCCGAAATGAGACTCCTTGATGCGAATTCGCCGGAGGCAGAGCCTCAACTCGTTGCAAAACGTGAAGTTGGCCATGAATATTCTGTCGAACATCATGGCGGCGATTTGATCATCCTGACAAATTGTGATGGCGCCGAAGACTTTAAGATCATCAAGACGCCGCTTTCGGATCTGGGCCGGAAATCCTGGCAGGAAATTGAGCCGCACAGGCCCGGCCGGCTTATCCTGAATACATTTCCATTTAAGAACCACTTAATCCGCCTCGAGCGCGAGGATGGTCTCCCGCGTATTGTCATTCGCCAGTTTGATGATGGGTCTGAACACTCCATCGACTTTGACGAAGATGCCTACTCGCTCGGCGTCTCCGCCGGGTATGAATATGACACCTGCCAGTTGCGCTTCACCTATTCGTCCATGACCACACCCACGCAGATCTATGATTATGATGTGACGACGCGCGAGAGAGAACTACGCAAGACCCAGGAAGTACCAAGCGGACACGACCCGTCGCATTATGTGACACGCCGCATCATGGCCCCGGCTCATGATGGTGAAGAGGTGCCGGTCTCCCTGCTTTACGCCAAAGACACAGCCTTGGATGGCTCTGCCCCTCTCCTGCTCTATGGTTATGGCGCCTATGGTATTTCCATACCGTCGAGTTTCAACACCAGTTGCCTGAGCCTTGTGGATCGAGGCTTCGTTTATGCAATCGCCCATATCCGTGGCGGCAAGGACAAGGGCTATGACTGGTACAAGCAAGGCCGTGCGTCGGCCAAAACAAACACCTTCAAGGACTTCATTTCCGCTGGCGAATATCTGGCCAGGGAAGGATTTACATCACGCGGGAGGATCGTCGCCCATGGCGGCAGCGCCGGCGGAATGCTGATGGGCGCGGTGGCAAATATGGCGCCTGATCTTTTTGCCGGAATCATCGCCGAAGTGCCGTTTGTCGACGTACTCAATACGATGCTGGATGATACGCTGCCCCTTACCCCGCCGGAATGGCCTGAATGGGGAAATCCGATTGAAGACAAGCAAGCCTATGAAGCAATCGCCGCCTACTCGCCTTATGACAATGTGACGCCGCAGGTCTATCCCAACATTATTGCGCTGGCCGGTCTGACGGATCCGCGCGTCACATACTGGGAACCCGCCAAATGGGTTGCGAAGCTGCGTGCATTAAAGAGGGGTGACAATCTGGTGCTGCTGAAAACCAATATGGATGCCGGCCACGGCGGTGCTTCGGGTCGTTTCGATCGTCTGAAGGAAGTCGCGCTTTCCTATGCGTTTGCATTGAAGGTCGCCGGCCAGCAGGAAGAGACGAGTTAAGGCGTCTACTGCCCGCACCATGTCTGGCCGTTTTTAATCCCAACCCATACGCGCTATATAAAAAGCAGAAAATTTGCAATTCAATTAGCGGAGTAACGCCCCAATGAATGAGCCCGCCCGCAAACAGGACCTGCCATCATCCAAATCCAGATTCAACTGGATGGATCCTTTGGATCTGGACAGCCAACTGAGCGAAGAAGAGCGCATGGTGCGAGAAAATGCGCTGCGCTTTTCTCAAGATAAGCTGATGCCCCGGGTGCTTGAAGCCTTTCGTGAGGAAAAATTCGACCCCGAGGTTATCCACGAAATGGGCGAGATGGGCCTGCTGGCAGTCACCCTGCCGGAGGAATATGGTGGCGCGGGAATGAGCTATGTCAATTATGGCCTGATCGCCCGCGAGGTGGAGCGTGTAGACTCCGGCTATCGCTCAACCATGAGCGTCCAGAACTCCCTCGTCATCTACCCGATTTTTGCCTACGGCACTGAGGAGCAGAAACAAAAGTTTCTTCCCAAACTGGCGTCAGGCGAGATGATAGGTTGCTTCGGGCTCACAGAACCCGATGCAGGCTCAGATCCCGGGAGCATGCGCACACGGGCTGTAAAAGCCGACGGGGGTTATATCCTCAAGGGCTCCAAAACCTGGATCTCAAATTCACCCGTCGCCGACGTTTGCGTCGTATGGGCCAAGACGGAAGACGGGACTATCAGAGGGTTTCTGATAGAGCGGGATACCAAGGGGCTTTCAACGCCAAAGATTGAAGGCAAGTTTTCACTGCGCGCGTCGGTGACAGGTGAAATTGTCATGGATGACTGTTTTGTGCCCGAGGAAAACCTGCTGCCTGGTGCGGAAGGCCTGGCAGGCCCATTCCGTTGCCTTAATCGTGCCCGCTTCGGCATTGTTTGGGGTGTGCTGGGTGCGGCTGAGTTTTGCTGGCACGCAGCCCGGCAATATACCCTTGACCGGCATCAATTTGGACGCCCTCTGGCCGCAACACAGCTTGTTCAAAAGAAACTCGCTGACATGCAGACAGAGATCACCATTGGCCTCCAGGGTGCGCTGCAGCTTGGCCGGCTGTTCGACGCCGGCAAGGAATCTCCCGAGGCAATCTCGCTGATGAAACGCAACAATTGCGGCAAAGCGCTTGATATCGCCCGTGTTGCCCGCGACATGCATGGCGGCAATGGCATCGTTGATGAATTCCACGTCATTCGTCACATGATGAACCTGGAAACCGTAAACACCTATGAGGGTACACATGACGTGCATGCCCTGATTCTGGGGCGCGCACAGACTGGCATACAGGCTTTTTTCTAAGGTCAAACTAATTGCCTCCCGGTCACTTTCTTGCGCCGCGAGGAGTGACCCATTAATGTAGGCAATAGTTGTCCCAAAATCGCAATTTAAGAGAGGCCTTTATCGTGGCATTTGAACTTCCAAACCTCCCATACGCGCATGACGCACTTGCACCTGTCATGTCTGCTGAGACACTCGAGTTCCATCATGACAAGCATCATCAGGCCTATGTTGATAATGGCAATAAGCTGCTTGAAGGTTCAGGGCTTGAAGACAAATCCCTGGAAGAAATCATCAAGGGATCTCATGGCACAAATGCTGGCCTGTTCAATAATGCTGCCCAGCATTACAACCACATCCATTTCTGGAAATGGATGAAACCAGGTGGCGGCGGATCCGGCTCAACGGGCATGCCTGGTTCGCTTGAAGCCAAGATTGCCGAAGACCTGGGCGGGTTTGAAGCATTCAAGGCAGCCTTCATTCAGGCTGGCTTGACCCAGTTCGGTTCAGGCTGGTGCTGGCTGGTGCTCAAGGACGGCAAGCTGGAAATCACCAAAACACCGAACGGGGAAAACCCGCTTGTACATGGTGCAACTCCGTTGCTGGGCTGTGATGTATGGGAGCATTCCTATTATATCGACTTCCGTAACGCGAGGCCGAAATATCTCGAAGCCTGGGTCGACAGCCTCATCAACTGGGACTATGTCGCAGAGCTGTTTGAGGCCGCATCTTAGGGTCGCAACCCAACTCATTATTTACCTGCGATTGTAATTTGCCGGACTCTTTGTAGCCAAGGGTCCGGCAAATATTCTCTCATGAACGATACTGAATGCATCTATTTGACCGGCTTGCCCGATATTTCCAGATCAATAAGGGTTCTGGCCATAGGGCCAGTACTCAGAAGCCTTTTTTGAGACTCCCCAATATTCCACGCACCAGAGCCCGGCCCAGCGCCGTTCCCATGGAGCGGGCAACCGATTTGGTCAGGGCCTCAGTTGTGCTTTGCCGCCTGGAACTTCTGCGCCGTGCGGGCTTCTTGCCAGAACTTGCCGTCCCCCCCGCGCTACCACCAATCCAGTCCGGAAGGCTGAAGCCACCCCGCTTCTCGGTTGCAGTCTCGGATTCCTGTTCGCGCTGCTTCTGTTCAAGTTTGACTTTCTGATCTGCCCGCTTCTTCAACGTCTCATATGCGGAAATCCGGTCGATATCCTCATCGTAAATGCCGTGAACGGGGCTGTCCTTGATGACCTCCTTGCGCTCTTTTTTAGTGAGTGGCCCAAGCCGTGAAGATGGCGGGCGGACCAGCGTGCGCTGAACGATAGAAGGCTGGCCTTTTTTCTCAAGCGTGGAGACAAGCGCCTCGCCGACGCCCAGCTCCATTATCACTTGCGCTGTTTTGAAGTCCGGATTGGGACGGAATGTTTCGGCGGCCGCTTTCACCGCGCGCTGCTCACGCGGCGTAAAGGCGCGCAGCGCATGCTGGACACGATTGCCGAGCTGGCTCGATACGCTATCAGGAACATCCAGCGGGTTCTGGGTTACGAAATAGACACCCACTCCTTTCGACCGGATGAGCCGCACGACCTGCTCGACCTTCTTGAGAAGCACCTTGGGCGCCTCGTCGAAAAGCAGATGCGCTTCATCGAAAAAGAACACCAGAATGGGTTTATCCAGATCACCAACTTCGGGGAGTTCTTCAAATAACTCGGACAGAAGCCAAAGCAGGAATGTGGCGTAGAGCCGGGGAGACTGCATCAGCTTGTCGGCGGCAAGGATATTGATATAGCCCTCGCCTTTCGCATTGGTTCGCATCAGGTCTGCTATATCGAGCGCTGGTTCCCCAAAGAAATTTTCCGCACCCTGTTCTTCCAGAACGAGCAAAGAGCGCTGGATAGCGCCAACGGAGGCTTTCGAGACATTGCCATATTCAGCCGAAAGTTCCTTGGCACGCTCTGAGACATTGACCATGAGCGCGCGCAAATCCTTCAGATCGAGCAGAAGAAGCCCTTCTTCGTCCGCGACGCGAAATGCAATATTCAGCACGCCTTCCTGGGTGTCATTCAAATTCAAAAGCCGCGCGAAAAGCAGCGGGCCCATTTCACTGACCGTGGTGCGGATAGGATGACCCTGCTCGCCAAACAGGTCCCAGAATACAGCCGGGAAAGCTTCATACTCATAATTGTCAAAACCAATCGTTTTGGCCCGTTCCTCCAGAAAATCCTTGGTCACACCCGTTGCCGCCAAGCCGGACAGATCACCCTTCACGTCGGCGCAGAACACCGGTACTCCGTGTTTTGAAAAGCCTTCAGCCAATATCTGCAGTGACACGGTCTTACCCGTACCCGTGGCGCCGGTGATCAGGCCGTGGCGATTGGCAAGTTTCAAAAGCAGCGATTCACGCTTGGTGCTTTTACCGATGAAAACTGTTTCGTCGTCACTCATAACGCTCCCTCTTCCTTTGCACTTCCGGGCCTGATCTCTCTACACACGTGCGCGTTACCAGTACGATCATGGATAAGTATTTCACACGTTGAAATTGAGACTCGTTTGCATTCTCAACCAATCACTTGTCCATAACGACTGTAATGTATACAAATTCGAGGACTTGGGCTGAAAGATAATTACATTGAGGAGAGCTGGAGATGAGTTATCCGATCAACGACATAGAGGGGATCGGTCCCAAATTTACCAAAATGCTTAAGAAGGTAGGCGTAACGCAGACCAAGCATTTGCTAAACCGTGGCGCATCCAAAAAAGGCCGTAAAGACCTGGCGAATGAGTCCGGTCTCAAGGACACCCAAATACTCAAATGGGCCAATATGGCGGACCTTATGCGGATCCGCGGCGTAGGTGAGGAATATTCCGAGCTGCTGGAAGCTGCCGGAGTAGATACAGTCAAGGAATTGCGCAACCGCAACCCTGAGAATCTTCGTGAAGCCATGGCCACGAAGAATGCCAAGAAGAAACTCGTTCGCCAAATGCCAGGCCCCAAACAGGTCAAGAGTTGGGTGGCCCACGCCAAGAAACTAAAACCGACGATAACCTACTAGGTTTTACTGGTTTAGAGATTAAAAACGGCGGCTCTGCGGAGCCGCCCTTTTTTTGCAGTCAGTGAGGCGATCGCGACATCGGGACAGATGCCACGCAATATCGGAGTATGATAGGAACTAACTGATGATATCGCGGAACATTGCGATGATGGAGCCAACAGTATGTTCGAACTGACCAAAGACCAAACGGAGCTACAACTCCGCGCCCGCATATTTGCCGAAACTGAACTCACGGGCCGCGCCGCTGAAATCGATGAAACCCAGGAGTATCCCTGGGACATCGTCGAAAAACTGGCCAAGGCCAACTTCACGGGAATGACCTTACCGGAAGAATTTGGCGGCCAGGGACTGGCCTATCTTGATACGGTTCTTGTTATCGAGGAGATGGCGAAAATTTGCGGCGTCACCGCACGTATTGTCGTCGAGACCAATATGGGCGCGGTCGGCGCCATCATGGCTTATGGATCACAGTGGCAAAAGGAACTGGTGGCCAAGATGGTTCTGGAAGGCGACAAGCCGGCCATCTGCATGACGGAGCCGGACGCAGGCAGCGCGCTGACCGAGCTGACCACAAAGGCAGAGAAGAAAGGCGATGTTTATGTCATAAACGGCACCAAGCACTGGATTACCGGCGGCGGCGTTTCACGACTGCATGTGATCTTTGCCCGTGTCATCGAAAATGAAGAAGACCTTGGAATAGGTGGCTTTATTGCCATTCGCGATGAGGACGAAGGGCTGGTGATTGGCGAGCGCGAGCCGGCCATGGGGCTGCGGGGCATCCCTGAAACCATTGTTGAATTTCATGATCTCACGCTTGGACCCGATCGCATGATTGTGCCGCCGGAGGGCATTCGCAGAGGCTTCGCCGGTTTGATGAATGCTTATAATGGCCAACGCACGGGCGCGGCGACTGTTGCCCTCGGGATTGCCACCGGCGCATATAATATTGCGCTGGAATATGCCAAAACGCGGCGTCAGTTCGGTCGCCCAATCTGCGAATTTCAAGGCCTGCAATGGATGCTAGCCGATATGTCAATCGCGCTGGAAGCAGCTCGCGGCCTTGTTTACAAAGCCGCGGCAAGTGCTGGCAAAGACGGCTTCGCGGACCCCCTGCTCGCGGCACAGGCTAAAGTCCTGGCGGCCGACACGGCAATCATGGTTACAAACAATGCATTGCAAATCCATGGTGCGGCTGGCTACTCACGCCGATTACCACTGGAGCGCATGGTTCGCGATGCACGCATGTTCACCATTGGCGGCGGCACGGCGCAACTCTTGAGGAACATGGTGGCGAGCCGCATACTCGACCGTAAACTCCCGCAAAGACGAGATGGCTATGTTGGCTGGGAAGATGAAGCGCTCCCCAGTACGCAGCAACGCAAGCTGGGTTAGAAGGCTCAAAAAACCATGAACAAACTGCCGCTGGCTGAAGAATTTCCCCAGGCCAATGATGAAGTCTGGAGAGATCTTGCGGAGAAAGCGCTGAAGGGCGCTGACTTTGACAAGACGCTTGTCTCTCATACCTATGACGGTCTTGCCGTAAAGCCGCTCTACACGAGCGGTGATGAGCCTGGCGAGGATCACGCCGGGACACCGGGAGCCCTCCCCCATATTCGCGGGTTCAGCGCCGCCCGGGGTTCACCCCCCTGGGACATCCGTCAGCTTTATGCCGCTGCCGGCCCGGAGCAAACCAACGCCGCCATTCTGGAAGATCTCGAAGGCGGCGCAACGGCGATTGCCCTGCAAGTTGCTGCGCCCGGCCAGAATGGCCTGCATCTCTCATCAGATGATGATCTGGACCGCGCACTGCATGGCGTTGCCCTTGATCTGGCGGGCGTCTGGCTTGAAGCGGGACATGGCGCCGCCAAAGCTGCAACTGCTCTACAGGACGTCTGGAGCAAGAATGGCGTAGGAGATGAGGCTGCAATCGGCGGGTTTGGCGCCGACCCGCTTGGCGTAATGGCTCGCACGGGCGGGCATCCGCTTTCCCTGGAGCAGGCGCTTGGCGAAATGGCCGGGCTTGCCGTCCAGACACATGATCGCTACCCGAAGGTAAGCGCAGCACTGATAGACGCCCGGCCCTATCATGGCGGTGGTGGCAGTGAAGCCCAGGAACTAGCCTGTCTGTGCGCCACAATGGTTGCGTATCTACGCGCCATGGAGGATGCGGGACTTTCGCCCCGGGACGCACTGGCGCAGATGGAGTTCGCACTCGCCTGTGACACGGATTTGTTCTCCAACATCGCCAAGCTTCGCGCCGCCCGCGCGCTCATTGCCCGTATCGCCGATGTCTCGAATGCGGGCGACGCGCTGCCCGGACTGCGGGTCCATGTGATGACATCTTTGCGCATGTTCAGCCGTCTCGACCCCCATGTGAATATCTTGCGCACCACCATCGCCGCCGCCGCCGCCGCCCTTGGCGGC
>CAYOEI010000293.1:0-7872 GCA_964402825.1 uncultured Hyphomicrobiaceae bacterium | reverse complement strand
AAGGCGAAGGAGCTCCGCGCGTAAAGTTTTGTATTTCCTGCCATCTGGCAGTAGAGCGCCAGGACCACCTGTTCTTTATCCCAAGAAAATACCGGAATAACTGAATCGGTCCGGGGTCAGGACCCTACTTGCTGAGTACGGAATTATTCCGGAAGAGGTAACCAGCGACGGTGGGTGTTGACGGTGCGAAGCCAAACATGCCGCCTCCGCCAATTGCCGCCTGAGACGCCGGCGTTGGTGACTGGAGGGCGGATGACTTCACTGCAGAAGACATCACTGCAGAAGATTGGCGCGAGGGTATGCTTTGTATTGGAGCGCTGGACTTGGCTTCTTGCAACATAGGCGCGCGCGGAAAGGCTTCGACCGGCAAGCGCTTATATTGCGGACAGGCGGCAGCCGGATCACTTGGAGCCCCGTTGACGAAGCTTACATTCGACAGATAGCGCCGAGCGCAAACATCGATTTTGGGCGGCAGCTGTGAAACTTCAAAATCCTTGTAGCCCTGATACAAATTATTGCGCCAGAAACCGTATGACCGGTTGCGGCGGTGGCGTTTCATGTTTGCCTGGGTCATGCGGAAGGGGTAGGCGTGAAGGTTGAACGCCTCTTGCCCGCCGGCAAAAGCCTCACGCGCCAGCGCATAAATTTCCTCTATCAGCGCATCCGTCATCGCATAACAACCAGCTGACTTGCAGTCGCCATGCACCATAATAAAATCGCCGGTGCGATTGAGCGACCTGTCATACGCATTGGGATAGCCGATATTGAATGACAAATGATAGGAACTGTTCGGGTTCATCATTCTGGCGGAAACCTTGTAAAAACCCTCAGGCGTTTGCTTATCGCCCTGCTTGAATTTGGGTCCAAGCTTTCCAGACCAGGTACAGATAGGATAGGTCTTGAAGTGATAGAACCGGCCATCGTCCTTGGCCTTCCACACTTCAAGCTCTGATTCTTCTTTAAAAATACGTACGAACATGGGGGCATCCTCGCGCATGCCTTTTTGCGCGAGCAGAGCCTTGGCCTCTGGCGGGATAGGTATCAAATGCGGCGGAACCAACTGGCTGCACCCGGCAAGCAGGGCAGCGGCGGCAGACGCAATCAGCACTGGCAGTCTGATGGAAAAACCCATGTAGTGTGCCCCCTAAAGCACAACAATCACCATCCAATAATACAGGTTAATACGAAGTTACCATAGCGTTAAACCTTTTGTGAGGTTTCACAATTATTTCAACCAGCCCGCATAGTGGTGAACACAGCGGCTATGATGAGACCACTTCGAGGCAAATTGAAGCCAAAATTGAGGCAATCAAAGCTTGGTTAACGCTCTTTCGGCGCTCAATATGCGTGATTTTCCATATCTGTTATCAGCAGGACGTGGAACAAGGCACCGGACGGCGGGAGACGACCTTGCCCTTCATGACGTCGATTTCCTCGAGGTAACAGGCGTTACCCTCCTGCACAACGCGAATAATCTTGGTTTTCCCCCGCATTACCTGACACTTCGTGGAACTGGCCTGCGCCAGACGGATCATGCTCTGCTTTGGTGTGCCCGCCGATGGGACAGCTGATGCGCTCGCGCGGGCCGTGCCGATGAATGAGAGCGAGGAGACCGCTGAAGCCGTTTTCAACCGATCGAGAGATATCCACTCCACAATCCGGTCCATTGCCGGCACCACCACCTCAATCAGCACGTCGCCATTGATGCAGGCGCCGACCTTGACCAGCGTATTTTCAGCCGTTTTGACCTGCTGATATTTAATGTTCTGGGCACAGGCAAAATTCTTGATCCACAGCCGCCTCTGTTCTTCGGCGTGCCTCACCGAGCTGAACTCGATGTCGTAGACAAAGGCCTTGTAGTAATCCATGCCGGTGGGGATAGCGCCAATGAGCGCACCAACCACCGTGGGATATAAAAACAGGCGCTGCCACCATTTGCGGTTGGCCGATGTTGAAAGCGCCAACTCCGCCGCACCAAGTGCCTTGCTATCGCTCATGTCCGACGTCTCCTTATAAAAAGGTTCGGCCTTGAGCCGAAACCAGTACGCCCCCATGCTCGAAAAGTTCAGGTGCCCTGACCCTAGTGCGTATCACCGATAAGTGGAAACCGGTTATCGGACAAATGATACGCATAAACAAAAAGCTGGATCGCGGATTTGATTCCATCAAAACATGAAGCGATCTAGAGTTTCTCGCCGATGTCGAGATATTTCTTACGCCGCGCGGCACGTATGTCGTCTCCGGTCATGCCGTCAAATTCGGACAATGCCGCAGCCAGAGCCTCGCCTGTGTCGGTAATCGTCTGGGCGGGATTGCGATGCGCGCCACCAAGCGGTTCGGGCACAATGTCGTCGATGACGCCGAATTTTTTCAAGTCCTGCGCGGTTATTTTCATATTCGTCGCCGCATCTATCGCGCGGGTTGAATCATGCCACAGGATCGAAGCCGAGGCTTCGGGCGAAGCGACCGTGTAAATGGAATGCTGCAGCATGATCACCCGGTCAGCCGTGGCAATTGCAATAGCCCCGCCAGAACCGCCCTCTCCGATTACAGCAGAGATGATGGGCACCCGCACATTCAAACAGCACTCGATTGAGCGCGCGATGGCTTCGGCCTGGCCGCGTTCCTCCGCGCCAATACCGGGATAGGCCCCGGCTGTGTCCACCAGAGTAATCACGGGCACGTTGAATCTGTCGGCAAGTTCCATCAGGCGCACGGCCTTGCGATACCCTTCGGGCCGCGCCATGCCAAAATTATGTTTAAGCCGCCCTTCCGTATCGGAGCCTTTTTCCTGGCCGATCACCATGACAGGCCGGCCCTGGAACCGGCCCAGTCCGCCAAGCATCGCATGATCTTCGGCAAAGTAGCGGTCACCGGCGAGGGGAGTGAATTCCTCCAGCAGCGCATCGATATAATCGACACAGTGCGGCCGCTGCGGATGTCGAGCGACTTGCGTCTTTTGCCAAGGGCTTAGCTTGGCGTAAGTGTCCTGAAGCGCATCGTGGGTTTTCGCCTCAAGCTTAGTAATCTCATCGACGATGGAAACGGCTTCGCCATCACCCGAGAGCGCGCGCAGCTCGGCAACCTTTGTCTCCAGCTCGGCTATAGGTTTCTCGAAATCAAGATAAGTACGCATCTTGTCTACTTCTCAGCCTCTTTTAAGAGCATCAGTTATAACCCAGTCAGCGTCCAAATGTGACTCACAAAATAAGTGTGACTCACAATATAGTAGTGGCGGATCATTGTCGCAAAAGGGAACTCCTTGTCGAGAGTTATTCACATTGGACCTTAGGGTCATGACCTTAATCACCCTTTACCACCCCCGGCCAGAGGATGATGCTGCTGCACAAGCGCCCTGAGCCGCTCCTCCAATACATGGGTATAGATTTGCGTGGTTGAAATATCGGCATGACCGAGCAATTGCTGGACTGATTTCAGGTCAGCCCCGCGCTCTAATAAATGGCTGGCAAAAGCATGGCGCAGCACATGCGGGGAAACCCGGCGTGCATCCAGCCCGGCATCACGCGCCAGCTCTTTCAGCTCTTGCGTAAAACGCTGGCGGGTGAGGTACCCCTGGGACGCACGAGATGGGAACAGCCATTTGGATTGCGCTTCTGCTCCCCCCGCATTTGTAAGGGCTTGCGCATAAATGAAATAGGCGGAGCAGGCCTTTTTGGTGAGTGGAACGAGACGCTCCCGGCCCCCTTTCCCGCGCACCATGATGACCCGTTCGCCCTTGGCCATCGCCATGCGCGGCAGGGAAACAAGTTCACTTACGCGCAATCCGGACGCGTAAAGAATTTCCATCAGGCAATGCAGCCGTAAAGCCTTGCGGCGCCTGGCGCCGCGCGCCCGCGCGACACGGCTCTCGGCTTTTTTGAGGAGATCATCCACATCATCAATGCTCAATATTTTGGGTAGGGGCCGTCCTGGTTTCGGACTTTCGATAGAGACCGCCGGATCATCGGAGCGCAGGCCCTCTGCATAAAGGAACCTGAAAAACTGGCGCAGCGCGGAGAGTTTTCGCGCCCGCGATGAGGCCGCAAGTCCTCGTTTGGCCATTGCCTCCAGATAAGAGGTTATATCGTCCGGTCCGGCGCTCAACGCGTCACGCCCGCGCGCCTTCGCAACGCCCAGGAAATCATCCAGATCACGCTGGTAAGCCGCAAGCGTGTTGGCCGCGGCCCCGCGCTCGGCGCTCAGCATTTCCAGAAACTGGTCGATATGCGTGCTGGAGACGCTCATAAAAGCTTGCTCCGCCTTACCATCATAAATGAGCAGACAAGAGAACTCATATACTCTTGAGTTTGAGATTTCGCAGAGGTTTGGTGATTTCTTTCGTATCCGGCTCAAAATACACCGCGAGCACATACAGACTGCCACCGACAAGCCCGCCGAGCACGGCCAAAACAAAAATAAATCTGATGAGACTAGGCATATACCTCTGCAGGCTGTTCGTGCGATTTGACCGCACAGCTTCAAGCCCCCATATGCCGAGACACTTGCTGCTGCCGGTTTCGCCGCGTTATTGCGTTTAGCTTCCTCTGGCTGGCAAAGTAAAAGACGTTGCGGGGTGCTTGCAAGGAGTATCGTAGCGCAAGATAAAAGAGAGACCATTTTCAAGATGCCGCCTGGAACCAAATCACATAAACGTATGAGCAATAGCGCCATATCCAGAAGAGCACGTGAGCAGCTTGCGGACAGGAGCGTCGTTCTCATCGGATTGATGGGTGCGGGGAAAACGGCAATCGGGCGGCGGCTGGCAACGCGCCTGAAGCTGGAATTTATCGATGCCGATACGGAAATCGAGTGTGCCGCGGGAAAAAGCATTGCGGATATTTTTACCGATCATGGCGAGGATCACTTCCGCGATGGCGAACGCAAGGTCATTGCGCGGCTGCTGGGAAGCGGGCCGCAGGTTCTGGCTACGGGCGGCGGAGCCTATATGAATGAAGAGACCCGGGGTACAATTGCGCAATACAGTGTTTCGGTATGGCTGAAAGGCGATTTGAAAGTGCTCATGAGACGGGTTGTACGCCGCGACCACCGGCCGCTTCTCAAGACCGGCGATCCCGAAGCGGTGATGAAACGCTTGATGGATGAACGCTACCCGGTCTATGCCAGCGCCGATATTACTGTACAAAGCCGGGACGTGCCGCACGAGGTGATCGTCACTGAGATCATGGAAGCTCTTTTTGAGCGGCTGGAGAGCGGCAGTGGCGAGGATGTCAAAAAGTAACCAGCAAGAGGTGCGCGAGCCACAATGGACGCCAATCCGACACAAAGCGATAACTCCGCCGCCGCCGCCAGAATAGTAAAGGTTGGCCTGGGGGCTCGCAGCTATGACATCGTCATCGGCCCTGCGCTGCTGACCCGCGCCGGCGAGCTCATTCAGGAGCATGCTGCAGCACGAAAATGCGCCATCGTCAGCGATGAAACCGTTGCGGGCTTGCATCTTCAAAGCCTTATGGCGGGGCTGGGCGGCCATATTGATGTGGCCGGCACGGTTATCGTACCGCCCGGGGAGGCGAGCAAAGATTTCACGCAACTGGAGCGGGTTTGCGGTGAGCTGCTTGATCTGGGTGTTGAACGCGACGATCTGGTGATCGCATTCGGCGGCGGCGTGACCGGTGATCTGGCCGGCTTTGCGGCCGCTATCCTGCGGCGCGGCGTGCGCCTCATCCAGATTCCCACAACCCTGCTCGCCCAGGTGGATTCCTCGGTTGGCGGCAAGACCGGCATTAACACGGCCCACGGCAAGAACCTCATAGGCGCCTTCCATCAGCCAAGCCTCGTGCTGGCGGATACCGGTATTCTTGAAACCCTGCCGGAGCGCCAGTTCCGCTCCGGATATGCCGAAGTGGTCAAATACGGGCTTCTGGGAGATGCGGATTTCTTCAGCTGGCTCGACATCAACCGCACGCAGGTTTTCTCCCAAGGCGATGCATTGATCCAGGCAGTAGTGACGAGTTGCAAGGCCAAGGCGCAAATCGTCGAAGAGGATGAGCTTGAAATGGGCCGCAGGGCGCTGCTTAATCTCGGACACACCTTTGGCCATGCCCTGGAGGCATTTGCGGGATATTCAGACCGGCTGCTGCATGGCGAAGGCGTATCCATCGGCATGGCGCTTGCCTTTGAATTCTCCACTGAGCTTGGCCTTTGCCCAAGCCAGGAATGCGAGCGTGCGATCACCCATCTGCGCGCGGCGGGCCTGCCCGTGCGCATCTCCGATATTCCCGGACAAACACCACAAACCGCCGAATTGATGAAGCTGATCGGCCAGGACAAGAAGGTACAGGGCGGAGTCCCGGTCTTTATTCTCGCCCGCGGTGTCGGCGATGCGTTTATTGAGCGCGGCGTCGAACGCGGCAAACTGCAAGATTTTCTCACCCGCAAATGCAGGGAAACATGACCTTCGAAATCGCTCTTACCGCTGGCACGATTATCGTGCTGATTTTTATATCGGCTTTCTTTTCCGGCTCTGAAACGGCCCTGACAGCCGCATCGCGTGCGCGCATACACACGCTTGCCCGGGCCGGCTCCAAACGAGCCGGCCTGGTCAATGCGCTCCTGCAAAACCCGGAAAGGCTGATCGGCGCCATTCTGCTCGGCAATAATCTCGTCAATATTCTGGCCTCGGTGCTTGCAACCAGTCTGATGCTGTCGCTGTTCGGTGAATCGGGTGTTGTTTACGCCACACTGACAATGACGGCTCTGGTGCTCATTTTTGGCGAGGTCATGCCGAAAACCTACGCCATCACCAACCCGGACCGCGCCGCTCTCGCCGTCGCGCCGGTCATCAGAGTCGCCGTTGCGCTTTTTGGCCCGATTACCAGTGGCGTGCAGATGATCGTGCGCTTCTTCTTCCGCATATTCGGACCAGAGGTTGCGCAAGACGCCGCTGTTCTCTCGGCGCATGATGAACTGCGGGGCGCCATCGAGCTGCATCACAAGGAAGGCAGTTTCATCAAGTACGACCGCGACATGCTCGGCGGCGTCCTCGATCTGACTGAGCTTGAGGTCGAAGATGTGATGGTTCACCGCACCTCGATGCACATCATCAATGCGGACGATCCGCCGCAGAAAATAATCGATCAGGTGCTCTCCAGCCCCTATACGCGGCTGCCGCTGTGGCAGGGAGAACCGGAAAATATTGTTGGCGTCTTGCACGTCAAAACACTGCTGCAGGCCGTGCGCGATGCGCAGGACGACCTCTCCAAGTTGGATCCTCTGGCCATCGCCACGCCGCCCTGGTTCGTCCCTGACACCACATCGTTGCGCGAACAACTCAACGCTTTCCTTCGGCGCAAGGCCCACTTTGCTCTCATCGTGGATGAATATGGCGAAGTGCAGGGACTGGTGACTCTGGAAGACATTCTGGAAGAAATCGTCGGCGAAATAATGGATGAGCACGACGAATTGCAGATCAGCGTGCGCCCCCTCGCCGAGGGTGGCGTCCAGGTCGATGGCTCGATGCCGACGCGCGATCTGAACCGGGCGATGGACTGGGAGCTGCCCGAGGAAGAGGCTACCACCGTTGCCGGTCTTGTCATTCACAAGGCCCAGACAATCCCGCAGCCCGGCCAGACATTCACCTTCGATGGCTTCCGCTTCGAGGTGCTGCGCCGCCACCGCAACAAGATCACCTCGCTGAAAGTGACAAAGGTGAGTGGGTCCTGAGCATGCACCACTGGGTGATGCTGGCTTCTTTTGAGGAGCCGCTGTGCTTGTTTTATTTCGCTCACGGCTGTGCCTCGACTTCGCCTCGGGCCTCCGCGGGCGCGCCCTAACGGGCTGGCCTCAATGGCCAGCCGCGTGGTGCGCGGTAGCCGGTGAGATATATCAAAGTGGTTCCGTATCGCTGGTTTGTTT
>CAYOEI010000292.1:0-2961 GCA_964402825.1 uncultured Hyphomicrobiaceae bacterium | reverse complement strand
TCGACGAAAAGAAAGTTGTTTCCTCCACCGGCGCACTGGAACTTTCCGCCGTACCGAAAAAGCTGCTGGTGGTGGGAGCCGGGATTATCGGGCTGGAACTCGGTTCGGTCTGGCGGCGGCTGGGTTCGGAAGTCATCGTGGTCGAGTTTCTCGACCGCATCACGCCCGGCATGGACGCTGATGTCGCCAAGAATTTCCAGCGGGCTCTCAAGAAACAGGGCATGACCTTCAAGCTGGGGCGCAAGGTCACCGGCATCGATGCCAAGGGCAAGGGCTGCAAGGTCGCCATTGAACCGGCCAAGGGCGGCGACGCGCAAACCATTGATTGTGATGTGGTTCTCGTCGCTATCGGCCGCGTGCCCTACACGCAAGGGCTCGGCCTTGAAGATGTGGGCGTAAGCCAAGACAAGCAGGGCCACGTCGAGACAGACGCTCATTACAAGACCAACGTGGACGGCATTTACGCCATTGGCGATGTCATTGACGGGCCGATGCTGGCGCACAAGGCGGAAGATGAAGGCGTTGCGGTTGCGGAAATTCTTAGCGGCCAGTCGGGACACGTGAACTATGACGTTATCCCCGGCGTCGTCTACACCTACCCCGAGGTGGCCGAGGTCGGCAAAACCGAAGAGGCGTTAAAGGAGGAAGGCATCGAATATAATGTCGGCAAGTTTCCCTTCACCGCCAATGGCCGAGCCAAGGTAAACCGGACCACGGACGGGTTTGTGAAAATCCTTGCCGACGCCAAGACCGACAAGGTTCTGGGCGTGCATATCC
This sequence comes from uncultured Hyphomicrobiaceae bacterium, assembly GCA_964402825.1. Taxonomy (GTDB): domain Bacteria; phylum Pseudomonadota; class Alphaproteobacteria; order Rhizobiales; family Methyloligellaceae; genus UBA2767. The sequence goes on along the minus strand of CAYOEI010000292.1, from coordinate 2,184 downwards.
TCGGGCCGGACGCGGGCAACATGATCGCTGAAGCGGCCGTGCTGATGGAGTTCTCCGGCTCAGCCGAAGACCTGGCCCGCACCTGTCACGCGCACCCGACGCTGACCGAAGCCATCAAGGAAGCCGCGCTCGCGGTCGGCAAGCGCGCGATTCATATGTAAGTCAGATATAGGGGCGTATTTCACCCGGCGCGTAACATGGTCAAACTCCAAAGCCCAACACCAATCCTGCGCATGTTCGATGAGGACAAGGCGCGGGAATTCTATCTCGGTTTCCTTGATTTTGCGGTCAACTGGGAACATCGCTTTGAGGACAATTTGCCGCTTTACATGGAAATCACGCGGGGTGAGTGCGCGCTTCATCTCTCCGAGCATCATGGCGATTCGACACCCGGCAGCGCCTTGCGCATTCAGGTGGATGACATTGTGGCGTTCCATGGCGAGCTTTCGGCAAAGGACTATAACTATGCTCGGCCGGGCATAGAAGATACGTCATATGGTACGCGCGAAGTCCGGATCAGTGACCCGTTTGGCAACAAACTGATCTTCTTTGAGCCTGTGAGAACATGAGACTGACCGGTCGTTTTAGAACGTCTCGACCCAGGGTCTGAGTTCCACCTCCCAGCTCCAGGCCGAGCGCGGCTGGTCCAGGATGGCCATGTAGGTCTGGACGATGGCCTCTGGTTCCAGCCACTTGTCCGGATCATTCTCGCTATTGGTCAATCCCCGTGCCTCGTTCGCCACGCCGCCATCGATAACAAAGTGGGCGACATGAATGTTTTTCGGCTGCAGTTCGCGCGCCATGGACTGGGCCAGGCCGCGCAGCGCGAACTTGCCCATGGCAAAGGGCGCTGACCCTGAATAACCCTTGACGCTTGCCGAAGCGCCGGTGAAGAAAATCGCGCCGCCGCCATATTCGAGCATGCGCTTGGTGGCGTGCTGGGCAACCAGAAAGCCGCCATAGGCTGTCACAAGCAGAGCCGTCTTCACCCGCTCCCGGTCTAGCTCCACAAGGGGTCCGCGCTCGCGCGCACTTGGATTGTAGAGCACCACGTTGAGCGTCTCGAAGGCCCTGTCGGTCTCGGCAAAAAGCGCGTCCACGCTATCCGGTTCCAGCACGTCACAAGCGAGAGTGATTGCGCCGGTCTCTTTCGCCAGGGTTGAAAGTTTGTCCGTGTCGCGTGCGGCGAGCGCAAGCCTATAGCCATCTTCTGCAAGCGCACGCGCGAAGGCTGCGGAAATCCCGGCACCGGCACCGACGATGAGCGCTGTTTTTGTCATGGATGTGAACTCCCTATGCTTGTTTTGCCCCGACTGTAGCAGCCCGTTTCCCTGGCGCGCCAATGAAAGCTGGGCGAGGCAGCGGATTTTTTCTTGACATATAACAAGTATGTTAATTAACATAAAAGTTAAACAAAAGGCAGCATGAATTGACGAATTGCGAGGTGTGATGACACAGCACAAGATGGTTTCCAAAGACGCGTGGGTTGAGGCGCGCAAGCATCTCCTTTCCAAGGAAAAGGCGTTCACCCGGCAACGGGACCAGCTGAGCGAAGAGCGTCGCTCACTCCCCTGGGTGAGGGTTGAGAAGGACTATGTGTTTGAAGGCCCAGGCGGCCAGGAGACTCTCGTTGACTTGTTCGCTGGGCGAAGCCAACTCGTGATCTACCACTTCATGTATGGCCCTGATTGGGAAGCGGGCTGTAAGAGTTGTTCATTCTGGGCGGATAATTTCAACGGGATCGATGTGCATCTCAATCAGCGTGATGTGACATTTGCCGTCATTTCGCGCGCTCCCCTGCCGACGCTTCAGGCCTTTTCAAAGCGGCTCGGGTGGGGCTTCAAATGGCTGTCGTCAAACGGCTCCGACTTCAATTTTGACTATGATGCTTCCTTCAGGCCGGAAGATATTGAGGCTGGTAACGCTACCTATAATTTTTCAAAAAACACCATGTCCATGACGGAACTCGCCGGTATCAGTGTCTTTTTCAAGGATGGGGAGGGATCAGTCTTTCACACCTATTCATGCTATTCGCGGGGTCTGGATATTTTGAACACCACCTACAACTATCTGGACCTGGTGCCGAAGGGCCGTGACGAGGATAACCTGGATCACACGATGTCGTGGCTGCGGCTGAACGATGAGTATGATGGCTAGAATGCAAAACCTCGACGCCACATTCTC
>CAYOEI010000291.1:0-21787 GCA_964402825.1 uncultured Hyphomicrobiaceae bacterium | reverse complement strand
AGTGCGCCCGGGTGTCATATACACCGATATCCATGCCAGTGGCGGTGAGCCGGGTCGCGTTGACCGTATTGGCCCCACATCACCCATGGGCCGTGGTGGTACACCTGAAGAAGTGGCTGAAGCCATCCTCTGGCTCGCTTCAGATAAGGCGTCCTACTCTACGGGCGCGTTTATCGATGTATCAGGGGGGGCGTTGAGCTACCCCTCTCCTATGAGCGTCAGCCACTCGTCTTCGGAGAGCACCTTCACGCCTAGCTCCTGCGCTTTTTTCAGCTTGGAACCGGCTGCCTCGCCAGCCACCACATAATCAGTCTTCGAGGAAACCGAACCCGCCACCTTGGCGCCATAGCGCTCCGCCATGACCTTGGCTTCGGTGCGCGATAGCCGCTCAAGAGACCCGGTAAACACCACCGTCTTGCCGGTGACGGGGGAGTCGGCTTCCTCAACCACGAACGGTTCCGGGGTGAGTTGCTCAAGCAGCGCGTCCAGCACATCTGAATTGTGAGGCTCGCCAAAGAACTCAACAATGGCGTCCGCCACCACAGGTCCAATGCCATCGATATTGTTGAGTTCGCTATATTCGGTGCTTTCATGGTCGCTCGCGGCAACCATGACCGAACGCAACGCATCTATAGTGCCGTAGCTCTTAGCCAGCAGCCGCGCCGTTGTTTCGCCCACATGGCGGATGCCAAGCGCATAAATAAACCGGTCGAGCGATATGGACCGCCGTTCATTGATGGCTGCGAAAAGGTTCGTGACCGACTGCTCGCCCCACCCCTCCTTTTCCTGCAACGGCTTGCCGGTGCGGGCGTTGCGCGCCTCCAGTGTAAAAATATCGGCTGGCCGCATCACCCGGCCTTCCTCATAGAAAGCCTCAATCTGCTTGGCCCCAAGACCCTCAATGTCATAAGCATTTCGCGAGACGAAATGTTTCAGCCGCTCCACCGCCTGCGCCGGGCAAATGAGCCCGCCGGTACAGCGGCGCGCCGCGTCTTCCTTGCCGGTTTTGGGGTTGATCTCGCGCACCGCGTGGCTGCCACAGGCCGGGCACAGGACAGGAAACTCAAATGGTTTCAATCCATTAGGTCTTTTATCTTCCACAGCCGAGATAACCTGCGGGATGACATCTCCGGCGCGCTGAATGATTACCGTATCGCCAATACGCACATCCTTACGCGCAATCTCATCTTCATTGTGCAGGGTGGCATTGCGCACCACGACGCCGCCAACCGTGACGGGCTCAAGCTTGGCGACAGGCGTCAACGCGCCGGTGCGGCCAACCTGAATTTCAATGTCCTTGAGCACGGTCGTGGCTTTTTCGGCAGGGAATTTATGGGCAACGGCCCAGCGCGGCGCGCGTGAAACAAAGCCCAGGCGCTCCTGCAAATCCAGCCGGTCCACCTTGTAGACAACGCCATCCATGTCATAGCCCAGACTTGAACGCGCAGCCTCGATTTCGCTATGGGCCGCGAGCATCTCTTCAACGCTGGCGCAAATACGCGTTAGCGGATTGACCGGAAAACCCCATGCACCCATGGCTTCGATCACACCCATCTGCGTATCGGCGGGAAGCGCGCTTGTTTCGCCCCAGGCATAGGCGAAGAATTGTAATTTTCGGGATGCGGTAATTGAAGAGTCGAGCTGGCGCAGCGACCCGGCAGCCGTATTACGCGGATTGACATAAGTCTGCTTGCCTGCGGCTTCCTGCGCCGCATTGAGTCTGGCGAACTCTTCGTGCGTCATGAAAATTTCACCGCGCACTTCAAACACATCGGGCAGGTTTTCTCCTTCGAGGCTTTTAGGGATATCGCCAATGGTGCGGATATTGGCGGTGACATTCTCGCCGGTCGCGCCATCGCCGCGCGTTGCGCCAAGCACGAGCTCTCCCTTCTCGTAACGCAGGGAAATCGACAGCCCGTCAATTTTGGGTTCAGCCACGAAACGCGCTTCATTTGCTTCGCCCTGCTTGAAGAAGCGTTGTACCCGCTCGACGAATTCGCGCACATCCTCATCGCTAAAGGCATTACCGAGCGAGAGCATCGGCACGGCATGGGGGACCTTGGTGAACTGCTCCGTTGGCGCCGCGCCTATGCGTTCGCTGGGGCTGTCCGGGCGGACAAGCGCGGGAAAACGCGCCTCGATAGCCTCATTGCGCTGGCGCAAAGCGTCATAATCCGCATCTGATATTTCAGGGGCGTCGCGGGCGTAATAAAGCCCGTCGTGATGGGCAATTTCACGGCTCAGACGCTCAAGTTCTACCCTGGCCTGGGCCTCACTTAAATCTTCGATGGCAATGGCGCCACTCACCCGCCACCCCCTATCAGGCGGTCGGCGGCGGCGCGTGCTTCATCTGTCACCGTCGCCCCAGCCAGCATGCGGGCAATTTCCTCGCGCCGTGCCGCCTTATCAAGCACAATAACGCGCGTGGCGACGGCTTCTTCACCCGCCCCCGGGATAACCTCTTTTGAGATGCACATATGACCAGACGCATGAGCCGCCACTTGCGGTGCGTGGGTCACAGCCACCACTTGCAGCCCTTGCGCAAGACGCGCGAGCCGCTCGCCGATGGCTGAAGCGGTTGCGCCACCCACACCTGCATCAATTTCATCGAATATGAGGGTTGGCGCGCTACCTCGCGCTGCGAGCACCACTTTCAATGCAAGGATAAAGCGCGCCAATTCACCACCCGAAGCGATCTTCATCATCGCGCCGGGTTTCGTGCCGGGGTTGGTCTGAACCCAAAAAGAAACGCGGTCGAGCCCGCTGGGGCCGCCCTCTTCGGGCGCGCTAGATTCGATATGGGTGATAAATCGCGCTTTTTCCAGCTTTAGAGGTGGCAGCTCCGAGGTGACGACTTCATCCAGTCCGGACCCGGCTTTATGACGCTTCTTGCTTAACTCACTAGCAGCCTTGCGATAAGCATCACCGGCGGCGCTCTCTTTCTGCTTCAACTGATCGAGTTCCTGCTCGCCCGCATCCAATGCCGCTAAATCCGCCCCCAGCTTGATAACGAGCTCCGGAAGAGCGTCCACGGTCACATTGTGCTTGCGTGCCAATGCGCGCAGTGCAAACAGACGCTCTTCGGCCTCTTCAAGAGCTGATGGTTCAAATTGGGTGTCGGTAATAGCCTGCTCAACCCGCATCCGGGCATCGTTGATTTCGCTCAGCACCCGTTCAAGGGCATCGGTCACCGGCTCCAGCACTTTTGCCATCCCGGCTTCGCGGCGTTCAAGCTTGCGCAGCGCGGCGCCAAGTCTGGCGTGCGCCGTCCCGTCTCCGGCAAGAGCATCACGCGCTTCTTCCAGATCACCGGATATTTTCTCCGCGTGCATCATCAACTGGCGGCGCTGGGCCAGCGCTTCTTCCTCATCCGCTTTGGGATCCAGTGTTTTGAGCTCATTGAGCGCATGGGTGAGGAACTCCGCATTCTCCCGCGCCGTTGCAATCTGGTTTTCTTTATCGAGCAAAGCCTGGCGTGCCTCCGCCCAGCTTTCATGGGTTTTGGCCAGGGCATCGGCTTCAGATGTCAGCCCGGCAAAAGCGTCCAGCAGCCGCCGGTGAGTGGATGCGTCGGTCAGGGCGCGGTCGTCATGCTGCCCATGAATTTCAACAAGCGCGGCGCCAACACGCTTCAGCAATTGCACCGAAACGGGCTCGTCATTGATGAAGGAGCGGGTACGGCCATCGCTTGATTGCACCCGGCGCAGGATCACCGTGCTGTCCTCGCCCACCCCGTTTTCAGAAAGGAGCGAAAATACCGGATGGCCTGATACAGGCTCGAACACCGCCGTGATCTGCCCCTGCTCCGCGCCCTTGCGTACCAGTGACGCATCTCCACGCCCGCCAAGCGCCAGAGCAAAAGCATCAAGAAGGATGGATTTTCCGGCGCCTGTCTCGCCGGTCATGACCGACAGACCTTCTCCAAATTCGAGATCAATCCGGTCGATGAGCACGATGTCGCGAATTATCAGGGCGCTCAGCATTTCGCCCCCATTATTTGGCTTAGCTGGGAATAGCTTAGCTGGAACCAGGTTTCACTTTGCGCCACGAGCGGCTGATCCAGGAAGTATTGTCTTCCCTGGGTTCCAAACCACCTTTCTTGATCAGCTTGTATGCGTACCTGTACCACTGGCTATCCGGGAAGTTATGGCCAAGCACGGCCGTCGCTGTTTGTGCCTCAGAAACTATACCAAGCGCCATATAGGCTTCCGCAACGCGCATCAAGGCTTCTTCGACTTGTGCCGTCGTCTGATAGGTCGTGATGACAATACGATATCGGTTGATGGCCGCAAGATATGTGCGTTGTTTATGATAATAGCGGCCAACTTTCATCTCAGCAGCCGCCAGCATGTCCGTTGTTATCTTGATGCGATTACGCGCTTTGAGCGCATAAGAGCTCTCAGGATAACGACGCACCAGCTTTTGCAGTTCCTCACGCGCCTTCCTGGTCCGGCCCTGATCGCGTGAAGGATCGGTTATCCGGTCATAATAAGACATTGCGATGATATGCTGCGCCAGCGCGGCTTCCTTGGTGCCAGGATGCAGGGTTGAATAGCGCTTGGCGGCCTGAATTGCTTCCTGGTACTGCCCAGCCTTGTAATGAGAGAATGCGGACATTGCGATCGCCCGTCGCGCATAGGGCGAATAGGGGTGGTCGCGGTCGACTTCCTCGAATTTCTTGGCCGCCTCTGCGAAATCGCTCTTCCCCAAAAGAGCGTCGGCTTCACTATAAAGGACTTCCGGCGGGCTTCCACTGCTCACCGCCTCAGCCGGAGCACGCGATGCGCAGCCGCTTAAATACGCGGCGCTAATGAGCACCGCTGCAAAAGCCGCTTTCCTGAATAACCCTTCAGTCACAGTTTTTTTCTTCCAACGAAACTAGGTGCAGAAATAACCACCTGCTCCCCTTGAGCCAGTTATCCGTGCTCGTTTTATCCCTACATGTTGTTGTAGCGCGGCAGCAACCGCGAAGACAGCATTGGAACACTGGGATTGTGGTGATTTTGAGCCATATCGGCAACAGCTTTGATGCCACGAGAGTTAACTGCAGTGCTATCACGCCAAAAGACAGAGTAAACGGAAATCGTGATGCCAGGAGCTTAACAGGGTCTAGCTGTGATCGGCGGCGTAGTTGGCTGCGACGGCGCCAAAGCCCGCTTCAGCATATACAGCTTCCCTGCGGCGCGGCGCATCGACATAAGTCCATGCACTCTCATCAGCCAGCAATGCCTTGACCACCAAAGAGTTCAGGCGATGTCCGCCGCGATATGACCGGTAGGCGCCCAATATGGGAGCACCGGCCAGGGTCAGATCGCCAACGGCATCAAGCGCCTTGTGGCGAACGAATTCATCGGGAAAACGCAGTCCTTCGGGATTGATAACCCGGTCATCGCCAATGGCGACGGTATTTTCCAGCGACGCACCCAGCGCCAGGCCCGCGGCCCAGAGGCTCTCGACATCCTTCATGAAACCGAATGTGCGCGCGCGCGACAACTCATTCCGGAACGAGTCCGGTGTGATTTCGAGCCGGATGCGCTGATTGCCGATAAGCGGCGTGTCAAAAGCGATACCCACATCGACAAGGTAACCATCATGCGGCGTGAATTCTCCCCAGGCGTCTCCATCTTCGATGCGAACCGGCTTGAGAATCTTGATAAAGCGGCGCGAGGCATCCTGTTCGCGAATGCCGGCTTCATCGATGGCATCAACGAATTGTTCCGAACTGCCATCCATGATTGGCACTTCACCGCTGTTAATCTCGATACGCATATTGTCGATAGCCAGACCGCTGACCGCTGCCAGCAAATGCTCCACCGTCGCCACGCTCGCGCCGTTTCCGTCGCTTAAAACCGTGCACAGGGTCACATTCGTAATCGCGTCACAATATGCGGGAATTTCAACTTCGCCATCCGCGCCATCGGGCAGGACGAAACAAATTCCTGTATGGATGTCAGCAGGTGAGAGAAGAATTGAAACTGGAGCGCCTGTGTGGACTCCGGTGCCGCTTAATTCAATTTCACTGGCAAGAGTTCTTTGCCGGGCTCCAATGAAGCGTTTCATGATCGCTGTGCCGTTCCCAAAATCTCGGGCCAAGATATTTACTCCTGGACCCCCCACTAGATTTCACCGCCCCCGACACTACAAATACTGACGAAACTAACTGCTGATCCGCTAACTCAGATCTTATTTTGCAGAGCCTTTCGTACGTCCGTGCCCTGGACAACTCTCGGGAATAATAGCGCGCGAATCTATGCCTCGCCAAATCACGGATATTTTCAATGTGTTACAAACAATCTCCTTGCACCTCATCTCGTTTAATTAGCGTAAAGCCGCCATTAATGGAGGCATATACCAGCGAATTGCCGCATACTGGTAACAAGTCTCCTGCTAGTTGGCCTGCCGTTTGAGGAATTCCGGTATCTCCAGATCACCATTTTCCTCCTGCATGGCCACCTGATTGCCTGCCGGTTTGGGCACGCCAGCGGTCCTGCTCAGACGCGATTTGGAAGCTGGCTGACCCGCAGCCTTGCGGCGCTCGGCCGGATCGGCCGAAGCCTCAGAACCCGCATCTTTTGATTTGCCAAGGCTCGGTTCCTTGTCGCGGACTATCTCGGGCTCCGCCGGACTGGCACTGCGGCGTCCGGTCAAACGCTCGAAGAAGCCAACCTTTTTCTTCTGTGCCCGAACGCCTTCTTGCGGCTCATCAGTTTGCGATGCGCGCATGGCCTTTTGTGCGACGGCCGGAAAATCCTCAACCTTTGGCATGCGCCTTGGCGACGCTTTGGCTACCGCGGGCGGCTGCGGTACGAAAACCTCGGGTTTTTCGTCTGCTTTGTTTGCCGCTGAGGGTTTTGAGCTCGTCTGAGGCGTACGCTTTTTGATCGTGACATCCTCACCGCTCTTCCAGACCGGCTCTTCGGCGCTGGTCTTGGCCGCGTTGTCCTTATCTGCCTTTTGAGACTGTGACGCACTGCTGGGGTTTGCTGTCAGCCCGGCTATCCGCTCGGTCAGTTTTGCAACGGTACTATCAACATCCGTTTTCGCTTTTTCCGCAACCTTGGTCACTTTATCTTCCTGGGTGGATGGCTGCGCATCAAGGCCGGTCGCGACCACCGAGACACGGATTACTCCGTCAAGGCTGGTGTCGAATGTGGCGCCCAGAATAATATTGGCGCTGACATCAACTTCCTCACGGATACGGCTGGCGGCTTCATCGACCTCATAGAGCTTGAGATCATTGCCTCCGGTGATGGAGATCAGGAGCCCCGTGGCCCCGCTCATGGAAACATCATCAAGCAGAGGATTGGATATCGCCGCTTCTGCGGCTTCGACCGCCCGCTGGTCGCCCGAAGCCTCGCCCGTCCCCATCATCGCTTTGCCCATACCGGCCATGATGGCTTTGACGTCGGCAAAGTCGAGATTGATCAGACCCTCCTTCACCATCAGATCGGTGATGCAGGCAACACCGGAATGCAACACCTCATCAGCCATGGCGAAGGCGTCGGCGAAGGTCGTCTTTTCGGTCGCCACGCGGAACAGGTTCTGGTTCGGAATGACGATCAGCGTATCGACATATTTTTCGAGTTCAGTCAAACCTGCAGTCGCCGTGTCCATGCGGTGCTGACCTTCAAACTGGAACGGCTTCGTCACCACGCCCACGGTCAAAATACCTTCTTCCGAAGAGGCCCTGGCAATCACCGGTGCGGCGCCTGTGCCCGTTCCACCACCCATTCCAGCAGTGATGAAAGCCATGTGAGACCCGGCCAGTTGCGCCTTGATATCGGCAATCGCCTCTTCCGCGGCAGCGCAGCCTATTTCCGGTTTGGACCCGGCGCCCAACCCTTCAGTAATGTGCGCACCCATCTGGATACGCCGCTCTGCGCTCGACATCTCCAATGCCTGGGCATCGGTATTAGCGACCACGAACTGGACGCCTTCCAGACCGGAGTTGATCATGTTGTTTACCGCGTTCCCACCGGCGCCACCGACGCCGAACACTGTGATGCGCGGTTTCAGATCCGTCATATCAGGCACTTTCAGATTGATGGTCATAGCGATCCCATTTCTTCGATAATCAACATTGGTTGCGGTAGGCCCACTAGCATCGTCGCGGGCTGATTCCCGGCCGATGGCGCCACGCGCCGCAATTTACGCGTCCTGCGCATATCAAAAACTTTCCCTAATCCATTGACTGACGCGGGTGAAATATCCCGTACCAGTTCCCAGAAACTGTGTTTGGCTTTGCGGGCGGGCCTCAACCGGCACGCGCTGCACATATTCCAGTAATCCACCCGCGGTGGTGAAAGCCGGCCCAACTCCGTGTTCAGGCAGCCCCGCCAAATGCCGTGGGCGTCCAAGCCTTACGGCCTTGGAAAAAACCTTGGCGGTGTAATCGCACAGGCCCGCAAGCTGGCTGGCGCCGCCGGTCAGAACAATATGCTTTCCCGCCATATCCCCCAGCCCGGCATTTTCCTGGCGCTCACGTATCAATTGCAGAATTTCCTCGATGCGCGCCTGGATCAGCTGGGCAATCTGCGCCCTGGATGCCTGATTGAATTGCGGCGGTTCATGTTCGCCCACCACGGGAAAGGAGATGATCTCACCATCATCCGACGCTGCGGCAAAGGCGCAGCCATGAAGGGTTTTGATGCGTTCTGCCTCATCGAGGGGCATTGACAGGCTGCGCGCCAAATCAAGCGTGATGTGGCCGCCGCCAAGGGCGATGACATCACAATAAGCAAACTGACCATCAGCAAAGATGGAAAAACTGGTCGTGCCGGCGCCCATATCAATGCAGGTCACGCCAATTTTCGCTTCTTCTTCCGAAACGGCGGAAAGCCCGGCGGCATAGGGAGCGGCAACCAGATCGGCTACCGACAAATGGCAGCGCTCGACGCACAAAATCAGATTCCGGATTGGAGATTCATCAGCCGCGACTGCATGCACATCCACGCTCAACCGATCTGCGATCATGCCATGAGGATCAGTGATCAGATTGTCGTCATCAAGCCGGTATCCGGTAGCCATGGTATGCAACACCATGCGGCCATCGCGGCCGGCATAGTCACGGCCAGCGTTCAGGACTTTATCCACATCACGCTTGCGAACCTCCTCGGTGGCGATCGCCACACTTGCCGAAAACGCATCGCTTTTGAGGCGGCCGCAGGAGATTGAAAGGATGACGTCTTCGATCATCATGCCTGCCATACGTTCGGCCTGGTCGACAGCGGCCCGAATGGCCTGCTCCGCCGCATCCATATGGACGATCATCCCGCTCTTGATGCCCTGTGAGCGCTGATGTCCGAACCCAATGACGCGCAGATGCACCGGCTGGCCGGCCGCGACCATATAGTGCGGCGCGGGAACGGCTTTCGCGATCATGCAGCACACCTTGCTTGAGCCCACATCGAGCACAGTGACAAGGCGCTGGCGTTTCACGTTATGTCCGCTCTGGCGTTCCATTTTTTTACGTATCCTGTCCTGGCTTGTGGCGTTTACGGCCAGGGGAGACAAATGCTGAATCGCGGCGCGATGCGGCGTCATCGCTCAACCGGATCGTCACTCGGTCTGACAAGCGAAGATCGAGTAAAATTGCATCGCCGGATAAAATTGCGTGGCTGCGCTCAAGCTCGGCGACCTTTTTCAAGGCGCGTGCTGCATCATTCTCAGGCAGGCGGACTTCCATTCCGTTATGGAGTTTCAGGTTCCAGCGCCGGTCAGCGACACGCACAACCGCCTGAACCTTGGCCTTTATCTGGGGCCATTGCGATAACTCACTCAAAAGATCGCGCGCATGCTTTGCCGCGCCAACCCCAACCACAAGCGGAAGCTTGAGAAGCGGCCGCTGGTTGATTTTTTCGATCACAACGCCATCCTGATCCACGAGATGCAGCGCCGAGTTGTTTTGCCAGACCGCATACGGCACGCGCTCTTCCAGCACCACATGCAGTTGCGAAGGCAGCAGCCGCATCACCCGGGCGCGCCGGACCATCGGCAGTTTCTCAAGCCTGCTCTGCGCTTCGGTGGTGTTGAACGCGAGCGTTGACGTGCTGCGGTCCAACCCAAGCGCTTTCATGACATCAGAGTTCTTTGAGCGGAATTGCCCCTCGATCGTCACTTTATTTACGGCAAAACCAGCGCTGACAATGATGGTTGAAATCTTCTTCGTCGCGTAGTCCGCGGAGCGCTCGATATGGCCGCCGGCGGAGAGCCCATAAAGACCCGCAACAGCCATGAAACCCACAGCCGCCACACGCCATGAGCGTGGCAGCACGCGCGCACTATGCACGCGCGGGCGCTCACGTCCGGGTTTTTGTGACCGGCCCTGCCAACTGGTGAACAGAGAAAGTACGATTCCAGAACCCCGCCCCCCGCGCGTTTGCGAAGTGCGATTCTTAGATCGTTTTTTCTGCCCTCTTCGTTTGCTCGTCTTGCCGCCTAGCGGTTGCAAGATGCGTCCTCCACCATCCAACGCAAAAATTCTCCAAATTCCCAGCCCGCATGAGCTGCCATTTCTGGCACGAGTGACGTCTCCGTCATTCCGGGCTGCGTGTTCACCTCAAGACAGATAAGCTGGTCATTTCCGGTCGAATTTTCGTTAAAACGAAAATCCGCACGGCTAACCCCACGGCAACCCAAAGCCTCGTGAGCCATGAGTGATAGCTTCTGAATTAATTGGTAAACATTTGGTAAAATTTGCGCCGGGAGAACATGTTTTGAGCCTCCAGGAGCGTATTTAGCCTCATAGTCGTAAAATGCGAGGCCTTCGGCTTCGAAAATTTCTGTAACGCCAAGCGCGGTGTCGCCCATGACGGTGCAGGTCAACTCCTTGCCCGGAATGAAACGCTCAACCATGATTTCCTCGCCGAGCACCCAGTCAGATGATGTTAATTCCTGCGGAGGATGCTGGTGATCCTCCCGTACGATGTAGATACCCACGCTTGAGCCTTCAGACACCGGCTTGATAACGTAGGGCGGCTCCATGACATGCTCTTTTGCTGCCTCCAGGCGGTGAACGATTATGTGCTTGGCTACAGGAATACCGGCTGCCTTAAGGGCTGCCTTGGAAAGGTCCTTGTTCATGGCAAGAGCCGACGCCAGAACGCCTGAATGGGTGTAGGGAATCTCAAGGATTTCTAACAATCCCTGGATGGTTCCATCTTCACCAAATGGCCCATGCAAGGCGTTGAAGACAACATCAGGTGCAACCGCCTTTAGGCGCGACGCTATATCGCGGTCCATATCAATACGCGTGACTTTGTAACCCACACCTTCCAGGGCATCGGCGCAGGCCTTGCCCGATGACAGCGAAACTTCACGTTCAGCGGAAAACCCGCCGAGTAATACGGCCACATGTTGATATTTGCCGGTCATGATTCGCCTTTCGGATATTTGCCGTTGGCTGCGACGCCAAGTCTGCGGATTTCCCATTCAAGCTCAATGCCGCTGGCGTCCTTCACTCTGGCGCGCACTGTTTCGCCAAGCTTTTCCAGATCAGCGCCCGTTGCTCCACCTTCATTGATGAGAAAATTACAGTGCTTCTCCGATACCCTCGCACCGCCTACCGCCAATCCCCGGCACCCGGCCGCATCGATCAGTTTCCAGGCGCTGTACCCCGGGGGGTTCTTGAAAGTGCTCCCGCCTGTACGGCTCTTGATAGGCTGCGCCTGCTCCCGGTACTCGGCTATTTCCTCCATCTGCGCTAAAATCCGGGTGCGCTCCCCCGCCTCTCCCTGAAACAGGGCTTGGGTGAAGATAGTGCCGGCGGGCACCCCGCAATGGCGGTAAGAGTAGTTCATGTCGTCAACGCTCAGGATATGGATATTTCCCGCGCGATCCACGGCGCGCGCCTCAACCAGCACTTCGCAGGTTTCCCTGCCATGTGCGCCGCCATTCATCGCGAGCGCACCGCCAATACCCCCCGGAATGCCACGGTAAAAAGCAAGCCCTGCGATACCCGCATCGGCCGCTGCACGCGACACCTTCACATCCGGCACGGCGGCTCCGGCGCGCAGACGATTACCCTCCTCGATGGTAATGTCTCCAAAGCCCCGCCCCAGCCGGATCACAATGCCGGCGATACCGCCATCGCGTACCAGGAGGTTCGATCCCAGCCCGATAACCGTCACCGGTACATCTTCGGGAAGGTTTTTGAGAAAATAGGCCAGGTCAGCTTCGTCCGCGGGCCTGAAAAGAAGCTGCGCCGGGCCGCCGACCCGGAACCATGTGATGTCAGATAAAAAAGTATTGGCCGTAAGCCGGCCCTTGAGATCGGGCAACTTTTCAATCAATTCAGTGCTCAGGTCGGCGAATGTCAAAAAATTCTACTCCGCTGCGGGCTTCAATTCATTCAACCGCTTTGGCAGGGCGTGTGTCCACTCGGTGATGGTGCCCGCACCCATCCCGATAACCAGATCACCGGGTATGGTTATCTCCGCGACAAGCGAGGCCAGATGCTCTTCATCGTCAACGCGAAGTACATGTTCATGACCCTGGCGTTTCAGCCCCTCGATCAGCGCATCGCGGTCTGTGCCCTCGATCGGCTGCTCACCAGCGGAATATACAGGCGAGACAAGCACGGTATCGGCATCACCAAAACAGGTGCAGAAATCCCCGAACAAATTTTTGAGGCGCGTATAGCGATGCGGTTGAACAATTGCGATCACCCGATTGTTCGCCGCACTGCGGGCAGCCTTCAATACGGCCTCGATTTCAACCGGGTGGTGGGCGTAATCGTCGTAGATGGGCACGCCGTTCCATGTCCCCGTCAGCATGAAGCGCCGCGCAACCCCGCCAAAACTGCTCAGCGCGGCGCGGATCTGGTCGTCCGGAATACCAATTTCCGTTGCGACACCAAATGCCGCCAGCGCGTTCAGGGCATTATGCTCGCCCGGCATTGGTAAGCGCAAAGCTTTAATTGACCGCGCGCCTCCAGGCACAGATTCACTGACATCCACATCGAACACCGTGACCCCGTTCTCCACATGGTAATTGGAGAGCCGCAAATCCGCATCATCCGCCACGCCATAGGTGAGCACCCGCTGACCCGTTTGGTCACGGCCGATCTGCGCAATCATTTCACGCACGATCGGATGGTCGAGCCCGGCGATGACAAGTCCGTAAAAAGGTATGTTGTCGAAATAGGTCTTGAACGCGCCATGCATGGATTCAAGAGATTGCCAGAAATCCATGTGCTCGGGATCGATATTGGTGACGACCCCGATGCGCGTTGGCAGTGCGGTAAACGTGCCGTCGGACTCATCCGCCTCGACGACCATCCATTCGCCCTGGCCTATCCGGGCGTTGGAGCCCCAATTGGCGATGATGCCGCCTGAGATGACGGTCGGGTCCTTGCCGGCGGTTTGCAGAAGTTCGGCGATAATCGACGTGGTGGTGGTTTTGCCGTGGGTGCCCGTTACCGAAACGGTCGCGCATTCGCGCATCAACTCCGCCAGCATTTCGGCGCGGCTGATTACGGGCAAGCCCTTTTCCCGGGCCGCTTCATATTCAGGATTGTCATGCTTGACCGCGCTTGAGAGGACAACGAATTCAGCGCCTTCGATATTGGCCGGGTCATGGCCGATGAAACACTTGATACCCTTATCCATCAGCCGCTGGACATTGGCGCTGGCCTTGAGGTCGCTGCCGCGCACTTTGTATCCACGATGGTGCATCACCTCGGCAATGGCGCTCATGCCAATGCCGCCAATGCCGACAATGTGAAATGGCCCGATATCGCGCGGCATCCGCATAAACGCTGCTCCTTCCAGGCGCCTAATCGCGCATGCGCGCCAACTCTTCAATCACATCAGCAAGCCTGGCGACTGCCTGTGGCTCACCCAAAGCGAGCGCCGCCTCTGCGGCTTTTGTCATAACATCAGGCGAATCGGCAAGATGCATGATTTCATCGCGCAGACGCTCGGGAGTAAACGCAGCCTGTTCTATACACCATGCGCCGCCAACTTCCTGAAGTCGTTTAGCATTCTCAAGTTGATCATTGTCAAGAGCATGAGGCAATGGAACGAGAATGGCGGGCCGTCCCAGCACGGTCAATTCAGCCACGGTCGAGGCGCCGGAACGCCCAATGACCAAATGGGCGTTTGCCATACGGTGCGGCAAATCAGGGAAGAATTCCGCAAGCTCCGCTTCAATCCCCGCCTCGCTATAGGCCGCCCTAACGCGCTCCATATCTTCCTCGCGCACCTGCTGCACCAGTTTCAGCTTGGCCCTGTACTCCTGAGGCAATTCCTTGAGCGCAGCGGGCACATTATCGGCGAACACCCGCGCACCCTGGCTGCCGCCAAAGACGAGCAACGAGAACGCATCCGCCGCAGCGCGCGCCTGATAGGGCGTTCTCTCCTCTAGAACCACATCACGCACTGGCATGCCGGAGATGCGTTTTTTCGACTGATCAACGCTCCTCAGATATTTTGTTTTTTCAAACGTCAGCGCGATACTGCTCGCGAAGCGTGCCAGGAGACGATTGGCTCGCCCCATCACCGCATTCGCTTCGTGAATGACTATCGGCACATCTTTGAGCTTTGCAGCCAGCAGTGGCGGCACCGTGGGATAACCGCCGAAGCCCACAATCACGCTCGGATTTGTTTCTTTCAGGAGCGCGCGGGCCCGCCAGATACCTTTAGCCAAGGTCAGCGCCAGTTTGAGTACAGCCAATGGTGAGCGCCCCCGCAGAGTTGCCGAAGGCACCTGATGGACGCCGCGCCCGGGGAAGTCGATGCCATATTGATCCGCCCGCACATCGGTAACGAGATCGACCTCAAACCCGCGGCGCTTCAATTCCTCCGTAAGGGCGAATGCGGGGAACAGATGCCCGCCCGTGCCGCCAGCGGCGATCATGATCACGCGGCGTGTCATGCCTTGATCCGCCGCGATGACGGCTTGCGGGATACCCCGGGCATGGGTTCATCAAGCCTTGCCGTCATGGGTCTGCGCCGTGTTAGTCCGAGAGCAAACCCCATGGTAATCGCCATGGAGATGAGCGAGGATCCACCATAGGAGATAAAGGGCAACGTCATGCCCTTGGCCGGCAGCAGCCCAACATTCACCGCCATGTTGATGATGGCCTGCAACCCGAACAACGTCACCAGCCCGATTGTGCCCAGGCGGATAAACACATCTGACTCACCACGCACCCGCATAATGCCCCGCAATACGATAAAGCCGAACAAGCATAAAAGCACAAAACAGGTTACAAGCCCGAACTCCTCCCCGACGACGGCGAAGACAAAATCGGCATGGGCATCGGGCAAGGTCTGCTTGACGCTCCCCTCACCTGGCCCAGTTCCGAACCAGCCGCCATTGGTGAAGGCTTCAATTGCGCGGTCGGTCTGGTAGGTATCGCCGGCGTCCGGATTGATGAAACGGTCAATGCGCCTAGCGACATGAGCGACGCTCAGGTAGGCCACCATGCCGCCCATCAACAGGCCGATCGCCAGCACTCCAACCCAGAAGAGCGGCATTCCTGAGAGAAAAAACAGATTGCCCCATACCAGCGTCACCAGAAGTGCTTGGCCGAAGTCCGGCTGCAGCACGAGAAGCACGACAAAAACCGCATATATCGCAATGACGAGGGGCAAACTCGGCACATCGTCGCGGGACTGGGTTTCAGAGAACAGCCATGCACACATAACAACGAAGGCCGGTTTGGCAAATTCGGATGGCTGCATCGAAACGCCGCCAAATTGCAGCCAGCGGCTGGCGCCCTTGATTTCCACCCCGAGGAATAGGGTGGCGACCATCAGGACCATACCGGCTGCGAATATGAGCAGGCTCGCCCGGCGGATTATGCGCGGGCTGAGCAACGACGCCGCAACCAGCACGATCAGCGCCGGACCCATCAGAAGCGCGTGGCGCGTGAAGAAATGAAACGGATCGAGACCGAGCCTGGTTGCAACCGACGGACTGGCGGCAAGCGACAATATCAGTCCGCCAATCATCAGCAGAAGCACGGCGGAAAACATCAGACGGTCCACGGTGAACCACCAGTCGGACAAAAGAGAGCGGTCGGAGCGGGTCAGCCTCATGGCGCCTCGCTTTCACGCATGACGACGCTGTCCAACCCGGCTACTTCGGCGCGAAATGCGTCACCGCGCACGGCAAAGGAGCGAAACTGGTCGAACGACGCGCAGGCTGGAGACAGCAGCACCGCGGGCTCATGTTTCTCACTCGCCGCGGCATCCGCCGCCGCCGCGGCAACGGCCTTGTCCAGCGTTCCGCAAATGGTGTGGTCGACCTTGCCTTCCAGCGTGCGGGCAAAATCGGGCCCCGCTTCGCCGATGAGATAGGCATGGGTAATGCGGGGAAAAAGCTCCTTCAGGCTCTCAATGCCGCCCGTCTTGGCAAGCCCGCCCGCAATCCAGAAAATATTGTTGAAACTTGCGAGCGCATGGGCGGCGGCATCCGCGTTGGTGCCCTTTGAGTCATTGATGAACAGCACTTTGCCCAAACGCCCGACCTCCTCCATACGATGCTCAAGACCAGGAAATGTTTTCAGTCCTTGTGCAATGGCGCGCGTATCCAATCCCATAGAGCGCGCCAATGCAAAACATACAGCCGCATTCTGGGCGTTATGCACGCCCCGGAGCGACCCTATTCCGGTCAGATCGAGCGAGGCGATTTCCTTGCCGTTCCTGAACTCACGAAGCATGCCATCTACAGCGCTGACGCCCGTCTGCACCCGATTTAGGACCGAATGCTGAGACACGTTAAAGGGACCGCCAAGCTTATCCGCGATGGCCCGGCAATGGGCATCGTCCATGCCGGCGACCGCGAGGTCACCCTCTTTGAGGCCGGAAAAAATACGGCCCTTTACGGCGGCGTAGTTGTCCAGGGACCCGTGTCTGTCGAGATGATCGGGCGAAATATTGAGAAGGGCCGCCGCATTTGCTTCCAGGCCTGAAGTGAGATCAATCTGATAGGAGGAAAATTCGATCACATAGATCTGGTCATCCGCAAGAGGCTTAAGGTCCAGGATCGCAGTTCCGATATTACCTCCAAGCGACACATTTAGCCCGCCGGATTTAAGGACATGCGCCGTGAGCGCGGCAGTGGTGGATTTGCCGTTGGTGCCGGTAATTGCCACCACTCGCGCTTTCGTTCCAAGCCGTTTTCGTTCGCGAAAAAACAACTCCGTATCACCAATGATTTCGACATTGGCCTGCCTCGCCTTTTCCACGCTCCAATGCGGCTCTGGATGTGTTAGCGGCACGCCTGGCGCCAGGATGAGCGCGGCGCATGAGGTCCAGTCCACTAATTTGAGATCGGTGATCTCGATACCTTGCGAAGCCGCCGCATCGCGGGAGGCTTCAGCATCATCCCAAGCCAGCACCCGCGCTCCGCCCGCGCGCAATGCCCGCGCAGAGGCGATACCGCTCAGGCCCAGACCAAACAGGGCGACTGTATTTCCCTCAAAGACGTGGATTGGAATCATAAAGCTGATATTAGCGCAGTTTGAGCGTTGCCAGCCCAATCATCGCCAGCACGATCGAAATAATCCAGAAACGGATCACGATAGTCGCTTCCTTCCACCCCTTCTGTTCGAAATGATGATGCAACGGCGCCATCCTGAACACGCGCTTGCCCGTGAGTTTGTACGAGACCACCTGGACGATGACTGAAAGCGTTTCCAGAACGAACAATCCGCCGACGATGCCCAGCACCAGCTCATGCTTGATGGCGACGGCAATGACCCCGAGTGCGCCGCCAAGCGCAAGAGATCCGGTATCACCCATGAAAATGGTCGCCGGTGGCGCGTTAAACCACAGAAACCCCAGCCCCGCGCCCACAAGAGCGCCACAAATGATCGCCAGTTCACCCGCGCCCAGCACGTAGTGAATCTGCAAATAGTCCGCGAAAACCTTGTTGCCGGTAAGATAAGTAATCAATCCAAATGTAGCCGCCGCGATCATTACCGGCACAATCGCAAGGCCGTCGAGACCGTCTGTCAGATTCACCGCATTACCCGCACCGACAATGATGAAGGCGCCAAACAGAATAAATACCGGGCCGAGATCGAGAATGAGATTCTTGAAGAACGGGAAGGTGAGCGATGTTGCAAAGGGTTCCGTACCAAGATTCACCAGAATGTAGACGGCTATCGCCGCAATCGCGGTTTCAAGCGAAATCCTGATGCGGCCGGGGAACCCTTTTGTTGAGCGGGTCGTGACCTTGAGATAATCGTCATAAAGGCCAATGGCTCCATAGCTGAGTGTAACGGCCAGCACGACCCAGACATATGCGTTGGATAAATTGGCCCAAAGCATGGTCGCAACGCTCACCCCCATCAGGATCATCAACCCGCCCATGGTGGGAGTGCCCTGTTTGCCGACAATATGACTCACCGGACCATCGTCGCGAATCGGCTGACCCCGCTTCTGTTTTATGCGCAGGGCGTTGATGAGCGCTGGACCGAACAGGAACACGCATAACAGCGCGGTCATCGTCGCGGCGCCCGTGCGGAAGGTGATGTAGCGAAACACGTTGAACAGCTGAAACTGATCGGCAAATCCCGTGAGCCAGTAGAACATTTATTCTTTCCCTCTCCTGAGGCAAAAACGCTATTGGGCTTGCGCACCCATTCGCATCAGATGTGCCCGAAGCGCCTCAACCAGTGGCCCCATCTTAGATCCCAGCGAGCCCTTTATCATCACCACGTCACCAGCTCGAACCGTTTCCAGCAGGGCCGTTTCCAGCCCGGCGGAGTGTTCCGCGTAGGCGCCGCGCCGCGAATCGGGCAACGCATCGTAAAGGGCGGCCATATGCGGCCCGCATGCAAAGACTACATCTACCCCGGCTGCGTCAACCGGCTGAGCCAGCGCGCCATGCAATTGCGAGGAGGTTTCTCCCATCTCCAGCATATCGCCAAGGACGACAATACGGCGCTGGCCCTGCGCGCGCGGCGTCTGGTTTAAGCTTTCCAGCGCGGCCCGCATGGAGGCGGGGTTTGCATTATAACTCTCGTCAATCAGCAACACCTGGCCCTCGCCAAGGGTGAATAGCGTGCGCGCTCCACGCCCGGCCGGCAGCTGATAGCCTACAAGCGCCAGCGCCCCGGCCTGAATATCCGCGCCAGCAACCTCAAGCGCGGCCAATACTCCAAGCGAATTCATAACCAGGTGCCGGCCCGGCGCGCCAATCCGGTAACAAATTGTCTTGCCGGCGATGGCGGCTTCGACTTCGCTCCCCTCACCGGTGACGCGCAAATCCATCAGTTTTACATCCGCGTTGTCATCGGCCCCGAAAGAGACGATGCGCTCCACGCCGGCTTGCGATGCGCGCTGTTTCAGCAGCTCGAAATGCGGAATATCGCGGTTCAGAATAGCCGTTCCACCCGGCTCCAGTCCGGCGAATATTTCAGCCTTGGCTTCGGCAATTTGTTCAACAGAATCAAAGAATTCCAGATGCACGGGCGCGACGGTGGTGATAAGTGCCATATGCGGGCGGATGAGTTTTGTGAGGGGTATAATTTCACCGGAGTGATTCATGCCCACCTCAAACACGCCAAAGTCTTTATCGCGGGAAAAATTAGCGAGCGTGAGCGGTACACCCCAATGATTGTTGTAGGATTTTTGCGAGGCATGCACCGTGCCCGAGGGCGAAAACGCCAGCCGCAAAGCCTCTTTGGTGCCGGTCTTGCCGACACTCCCTGTCACCGCGATGATACGGGCCGTACTGCGCGCGCGCGCCGCCGCGCCAAGCCGATTCAAGGCTTCCAGTGTATCGGGTACGCGGATGAGAGTACCGGTTGCCTCCAGCTCTGCGTCATCCGCAACAAGTGCGGCGCCAGCTCCAGCCTTAAAAGCGGCTTCCACATAATCATGACCGTCGAGATTGTCGCCGCGAATGGCAACGAACAGCGCGCCGGGCTCAATCGTGCGGCTGTCGATGGAAGCGCTATTGAGTTCAGACGCGGCATTGCCCTCAACCCGCCCGCCAGTAGCCGCAAGCGCCTCATCAAATGTCCACAGCGGTTCGCTCATGCGCTCGATCCCTCAAGAGCAGACACAACCGCTTCTTGATCGCAGAATGGTATGACTTCGCCGGCGATGGTCTGGCCCGTTTCATGGCCCTTGCCGGCAACGAGCAGCACATCACCTTCCTGCAACCCCGATACCGCAGTCATGATCGCCTCACCACGATCACCGATCTCTTTCGCGCCCGGTGCTTCTTTCAAAATCTCCGCACGAATGGCTGCGGGGTCTTCGCCGCGCGGATTATCATCCGTGACGAAAACCAGATCAGCCCGCTCGCAGGCTATCTGGCCCATTTCCGGGCGCTTGCCCCTGTCGCGGTCACCACCACAGCCAAAGACAACCACCAGCCGATTCTTCACATAAGGGCGCAGCGCTTCGAGCGCTTTGGCAAGCGCGTCGGGTTTATGAGAATAATCGACGAAAACAGATGCGCCCGCGCGTGACGTACCGACATGCTCAAGCCGTCCCTTAGCCCCCTTCAACTGCGCAAGATGGGGCAGTATCTCGGCAATATCAGCTCCGCATGCCAGACATAACCCTGCCGCGACAAGAGCATTTGACGCCTGAAAGCCACCGACCAGCGGCAAGATAATCTCATACGATTTTCCATCATGAACAAGAGAAAGGCGTTGCGCGAAGCCATTGCGTCTGAGTTCGGCGATCTTGAGTGTCTCGCCAGCCTCCCCGATGGTAATCGTGGGAAGATTGCGGGCTTTCGCCACTTCAAGAAATGGCTTTGCGTAATCTGAGTCGGCATTAATGACCACTGGCCTGCCATCGCCAAGAAGCGTATCGAACAGACGCAATTTCTGCTCCAGATACTCATCAAAAGTGGCATGGTAATCGAGGTGATCACGGGTGAGGTTTGTGAAAGCCACGGCCGCAAATTGGACGCCGTCAAGACGGCGCTGCTGCAATCCATGGCTTGAAGCCTCCAGCGCCAGATGGGTGATACCCTCAACAGCCAACTCCGCCAGCGCCTTGTGCAGCATAACCGGGTCCGGTGTTGTCAGCTTCAAGCCCCTGGGGCCGGTTGGAGTATCGATACCCACGGTGCCAAGTGACGCGGCGCTCATCCCCATTCCCTGCCAGAGTTCACGCACGAAAGAAACAATGGACGTCTTGCCGCTGGTCCCGGTAACGCCAATGATTGTCTCAGGCTGTGGTGCGTAAAGGCGTGCCGCCATCAGCGCCAGGGCGCGGCGCGGGTCAGCCTCCTCGATAACCGGAAGCTTGAGGCCTTCAACCGCAGGAGATCCTTCGGGCAAAAGGATCGCGGATGCACCTCGTTCAACTGCCTGGGGGATGTATTTAGCGCCATCGGTAAGCGTGCCCGGCAGTGCGGCGAACAACACTCCAGGCGCAACTTCGCGGCTATCGGCGGTGAGGCCTGTAATATTAATGTACGAAAAGGCATTGCTGAGTGCGTGCCCGGCCCCGGCAAGCTCACCTAATTTTATGGAATGGGTCAATCGACGGGCCACCTTGCAGTGCGCGGGACAGTGCTCGCGGGGGGGAGGGTACGCGTCCAATCACTACAGAATTTAACGCAACCCTTCCAGAGGCTAAAGGCGCGCCCATTCCCTGCCTCAAAAATTTACGATCCGTTCACTCACATTTAATTATTTATTCGAAAGCCTCAATGAAACATGTTCTGATGACGGGCTACGTATAACAATTGGGAGATGATCAGCACCAAATCACACGGCTATGTTCGAACTACACGACATAAATTCGTTACTAAACAATCTGTTGGAGGTTGTTGATCTTGGCTTCATGGCGATGCCAACTATAAT
>CAYOEI010000290.1:0-2790 GCA_964402825.1 uncultured Hyphomicrobiaceae bacterium | reverse complement strand
AAAATGAAAGATATTATAAATGAACAGGTCAAACATCGGCAGCCCTTCCGACCATTTGCGCCGATCGTTTTAGCGGAGCGGGCAGAAGAAATATTTGAAGAATGCGTTGAATCTCCATTCATGTTGCTGGCCATGAAAGTTTGCCCCGAATGGAGAGACAAAATACCTGCGGTCGTTCACGTCGATGGCACCGCACGTGTGCAGACGGTTTGTCAGGATAATAATGAACGACTCTATAAACTGCTCAAGGAATTTGATGCGATTACGGGCGTTCCGGTATTGCTGAACACATCATTTAACGTGAAAGGGGAACCCATCGTCGAGGAGCCGCAAGATGCCGTTGAATGTTTTCTTTCTACAGGCATCGACTATCTGGCGTTGCAAGACATGCTGATCGAAAAAACCCTGTTTCACAAGATTTTTTCTCCAGTCATTGGCATCTTTGCCGAGTTTCAAGAAAGAGTCCGTGATCAGGAATACCCTTAGGTTGAGAACTCATTCAGGGGGCTATCACGGCAACTGAGAACGTCAATAGCAGACCCGTGCCTACTCTGCGAAGACGAGCCTGCGCCCCTAATCATCAAGCTCGGCCCGGACTCGATCATGGAGCCGCAGTAGTAGCGCGACGGCAACACTGAAACACTGATCCGCAATTTGTGTAGGCAATGTCCGCTTTTGGCTATTAGCGGACATTTGATGCAGTGCGGAATAATGTCCGCTTTCGAGGGTAAAGCGGACATAGTTCACGTCCATGCAGAATGTCTGCTAATGACCCAAAGCGGACATTGCAGTCCGGCGTTGAGCGCGTCTGTTTTTAAAGACAAAGCGGACCCTTCTGAATTAAGGCGCATACTCTGAAGGTTGAATCGTTTTCCGCTATTTCTCAAAGGTAGACATGATAAGTTTTTGCAGCCATCTGTTGCGCGGAGAATTATCGGACCGCACATGCCACATCATATCGATTGAAAAAGGAGGGATCTGAATCGGCGGTTCGCATTGCGCCAAATCCGAAAACAGGTTCTGTGAGAACTGTCTCGGCATTGTCGTAATGAGCTTCGTTCCCTTCATCAGATGCGGCAGTACTTCAATATTCGCCACCCGAAGCGCAACTGTGCGCTTCACGCCAATTTTCCCAAGTGTGACGTCAACCATACTGAGCTCGTCACTATCAAAATCGATTGTCGCATGAAGGGCGGAACAATATTCTGCAATGTCTTTCGGCGCATCACCCTGTTCGGGGTCGTAATAAACTCTCATCGTATCTTTAAATAGGCTCTTTTTACGGATGTGTTCTGAAATTTTGTTGTTTGAAATGGCAATAGCCACATCCGCCTTATTCTTAATGAGAATGTCCTCGACGTTTCTGCCCGTTCCGACGTCGATAAATTTCAATGACAGGCCATTCATTTCTTCGGCCCCGAATATTTGCTGCGTGATCAACAACCGGCCGCAACCGTTCGTACCAATGATAATCGGCTTTGTCTCCTCGGCTGGATCGAAGCTTTGCGTCTGCAACAGGTTTGTCAGTTCTGGCAGCAGCTTTCTTACCCTGGGAATAAGTTCAATGACGCGATCCGTAGGGACAATTCCCCTCCCGGATTTCACAAATAACTGATCATCAAACATTTTCCTGAGTTTTTGCAACCCATGACTAGCAGTAGATTGATTAACGCCAAGTAATTTAGCCGCCTCTGTTAATGATCCAACATCATATACAGCTAAAAAAAGCCTCAATGAATTAGTATCAATAGATTTATATTCTGATTTCTTCATATAACAATGAAATGCTCAGGCCGCGAATCACTCCTCTTACATTATACAAAAATGGCTGTGACGTGAGTTTCGTTTTTCTCCCAAAATGGAGAACCCATGAAAGTTGATGAACTCAGTTCCTAAATTAGGTTCTTATGAAATTGGTTTGAGAAGCTCGGGCGTGGTGGTTCTTTAACACCCCGAAAATTTCCAATCTACGATCAATTTGACCGCATTCCTTGGTTGAGACATTGCCCAAACCAAATTTCTCTGGGACTCGACTCAGTCCCTGTAGGAAGGAAAATTTCACTGAATAATCGATATTATCGAATGGTATATATCGATTTTACTGATTATTAAAATTTCGAGCGCATATTTTAGCGATCATACCACTATGCCGTGTACTTGGGGATCAATGATTAGCTGGTCATAAAGAGGCGCTGTGGTCAGTTGGGGTAGCAAATGACGAGAAAACTTGATCGGACACAAACCTTCCGCTTGTGTCACCGCGCCATCGAATTGATTGGGCGGGCCGGGGCTCTTCCCAATCCCCACAATTTTGCGCTTTTCTACACTTATGCTCATGGGAGCAATAAGGCGTTGAATGAGGCAATTGAGCAGATACTGTCCAAACAAGGCACTCTCACCTGTGCGGACACCGACAGGCTCTATGAATCCTACATTGCTCCAGGGAGAGAAGGTGAGGACATCCAGGCGGTTGGCGGCAAGCTCGACGACGAGATTGATCAGGTTATGAAGATCGTTCAGGAGGCGATCGATTCAACGGAAACGTTTGATGTTTCCCTTGATCATGTCAACTCCGGTTTGGGCAATGGATCTGACCCTGAGCGAATCAAGTGGGTCATCACAACCCTTGTTCAGGCAACAAAGAAAATGGGACAGGGCAACCTTGATCTCAAAGAGCGCCTTGCTGAATCCGGCAGGCAAGTTGATCAATTCAAGAGAGAGCTTGATGCAATTCGCAGCGAATCTCTGACAGACGCCCTGACAGGGGTTGCCAATCGCAAGTCCTTTGAC
>CAYOEI010000289.1:0-3033 GCA_964402825.1 uncultured Hyphomicrobiaceae bacterium | reverse complement strand
TCCTCGCCTAAGGAGCCCTCGCCAGAACTAGAACGCCCTTCGGTCTGGGGCGAGCCAACGGAGGTGAAAGTTGCCATCTACGTGATCGACGTCGATCTTGTAAATTCCGCAGAACAAAACTTCTCGGCCAGCGTCTTCTATGAGGCCCATTGGAAAAGCCCCATCCTACGTCACAAAGGCCCAGGGCCCTTGATTCGGCGAACGACGGGGATCTGGACCCCGCGCCTGACCATCATCAATCAACAGCAAGCATGGCCGTCTTTCCCGGCTGCTGTCGAAATAGCACCGGGCGGTGATGTCGTCTTACTCGCATCTCTGCCGTGCCGTGAAGAGATCGCCCCATTGGAGCATACCGTACCGCTGAATGCTAAACGCACGGCCTGCGCCAGCACGTCGCCCGCGATGGCCGCTGGCGTGACGAAGCGGCTTTGGGAAATGGGCGACGTTGTGGACGTACTAGAAGCTTGGGAGGCTACAGCACGCCATCCGGCTCAATACTGAAGATTCTCTTTTTTCATCCTCTCCAGGGCATCGCTGGCCTTGCGGCTATTCGCTTTGGGCCATTCCTGAAAAGAAAGGAGTGATGCTGTGCTAGAGAAACAGTAGAGCTTATCGTTATCGGGGTCGCGCCAATTAATCGAGCAGTCGGCATGGATCAAAGCACCGCCAATTAGCCCGATTGGATCAAAGTTGTTTAACTCGCCATGTACGCCGCGAAGCGCGTATGCCTTCCATATCCCGAATTCATCGGCATTGGGCTTAGTTCTCATGCTTGGCTCGCCTGCAAAAATTGGGACAACACCAGAAGCAAAAAGGACGGCTGCTATCGCAAAGACACCGGCGGTCGTGACGCGAGACGACAAGCTCTTTGGCGGCAGCAAAAACGACACGCTCAAAGGTAGCTCCGGCAACGACAAGCTCTTTGGCGGCTCCGGCAAAGACAAGCTCTTTGGTGGCAGCGGCAACGACACGCTCAAAGGTAGCTCCGGCAACGACAACCTCAAAGGTGACAAGGGCAACGACACGCTCAAAGGCGGCTCCGGCAACGACCTGCTCTTTGGCGGCTTCGGAAACGACCTGCTCTTTGGCGGCTTAGGAAACGACACGCTCTTTGGCGGCAGCAACAACAACGACCAGCTCTTTGGCATCGACACGCTCAAAGGCGGCAAGGGCGATGACGCGCTCTTTGGCGGCGATTTTGGCGACTTTCTTTTTGGCGGCTTAGGGAACGACCTGCTCTCTGGCGGTCCGGGCCACGACGATCTCTTTGGCGGCGATGGAAACGACCTGCTCTTTGGCGACTTCGGAAACGACCTGCTCTTTGGCGGCTTAGGAAACGACACGCTCTTTGGCGGCAGCAACAACGACGATATCTTTGGCGGCTTAGGAATCGACACGCTCAATGGCGATGCGGGCGACGACGACCTCTTTGGCGGTGTTGGAAACGACCAGCTCTTTGGCGGCCTTGGACAAGACGTGCTCTGGGGCGATCCTGGCGCCGATACGTTGAACGGCGGCCCCGGCTTTGATGTTGCCGACTACTCCGACTCGCCTGCAGGCGTCACTATCAATCTCCTCAATAACACCGGGGCCGGTGGAGACGCCGCGGGCGATACGCTGATCAGCATCGAAAGTGTCTTCGGATCTGCCTTCGCTGATGTGCTTGTTGGCGGCAACTTCACCGACGTACTGCTTGGCCAGGGCGGCAACGACATTCTCAGTGGCAATTCTGGGAGGGACTTCCTCTTTGGCGGGAGCGGCGACGACGACCTGACGGGTGGAACCGGCGACGACGAGCTGACGGGTGGAACCGGCAATGACTTTTTCTTTTTCCGTCCGGGTTTCGGGAACGACACCATCACCGATTTCACACCCGGTACGGGCACCGACGACGTAATCTTTTTCAACGTAGCCTTCGCGGTCTTAAATGCCGTTCAAGTGGGCAACGACGTTGTGGTCACTGCTGATGCCGCCGATAGGGTGACTATTCAGAATGTGACACTCGCCCAACTGGATTTCAATTTTGGCGGCGGTGACTTCGATTTATTTGTTTAACGCCGGTCATGATCCGAGCACGAGCCGCTGCGCCCGTGGAGTAAGAGTGCTGCGAAGGGCAGGATACACGGCTTCACGAACATGGGCCGGTGCTCTGCACACCGCAAGGCTGGGGGCGCTGGCGTCCAAGGGGGCGCCTCACTTGGCTGTTCTAGCCGGCGCCCCTGAGGCTTGGTGACAAGGTCCTATTTGGTGTCGCTTTCCAGATTTGGTGGTGCACTAAAGGGGGTGCCCTCAGAGCGCCAACGACCCCTCAAGCTTCGAACCCGAGCTGTTTAATCCGACATTTCCCAGATGAACTCTGGAACGGCGCAGACGATAGCAGACGGCGGGGTTCCCCGTAAGCCCGAGGCGGACTGCGCAGCTTTGGTTTTGCAGCAACTGTCTGCAGTGCAAGTCGGGGGCGGCATCAAGTCGGGCGAATTTCCGTTAGTGGCACGAAGCGGACATGCCCCGCCCGCCACATAATGTCCGTTCTTGGGGGTAAAGCCGACATCAAGGACGCTGTTTCTGACTTCCGTTGATGACCCATAGCGGACATGACCGCTCTTTCCTCAGGCACCACTTAACCGCTTTATAGACAATTCTTGCCGCCAGCCTGTGCACTGACCTACTCTCCGCTTCAACTAGTCCCAGAAACGGGCAAACATGCGCCCGCTTCTAACCTTTAAACGAGTAACGCTTTGTGGACAGGGCCACGGCGCGACGGATGCTCATCCGATATTAGTCAGAGACCCATCGATGAAGAACGCGATCATAGTCCTGGCCATTCTGATCTGTTCATTGATTCCAACCAGTGCAGCTACTGCTCAACAGACCCCGACACAGTCAACAGCGCCGCAATCTGAAGAGACTCAGTCCTTGCCTAAGGAGCCCTCGCCAGAACTAGAACGCCCTTCGGTCTGGGGCGAGCCAACGACGGTGAAAGTTGGCATCTACGTGATCGACGTCGATCTTGTAAATTCCGCAGAACAAAAC
>CAYOEI010000288.1:0-5279 GCA_964402825.1 uncultured Hyphomicrobiaceae bacterium | reverse complement strand
CTTGGGGAGGGGCTGAAACTTGCATGGATTGCGCGTGATCAGATCAAACTTTACCGCTTTAACTGGCCCAGGGAAGGCATGATAGTCATCTTCCGAAATTTTTGGGTGGCAATCGGGTGGCAATTTCTGGTTTTGTTCTCCCGCGCAAAAATACAAGTCCGTGAAAAACAAACTAGAAGCTATGCTAGGGTGGCTGGGAGGAGGCGTTTACCATAATCGCCCTCCGCTGATAGTGTGTGCAGGCGCACTGCGGCAGAAAACCCTCTGGCTTCAACCGTGTCTGAAGCGTATTGTGCGCCGCGATTGAAGAAGCGTTTTGGAGTTGCGCGTACATTATGTCAGTTACCCTCAACTCACCGCCCGTAGAGGCGATGCAAAAAGATGAGCAATTGCTCGCCTCCGCCAGGCGTACGCTGGACCTTGAAAGCAAGGGTCTTCAAGCGCTTGAAGTGGCCCTTTCCGACGGTCTGGCTACTCACTTCGCCGCTGCTGTACGCATAATCCGTGACGCGCCGGGGCGGGTCATAGTTACGGGCATCGGCAAAAGCGGCCATATCGGGCAGAAAGTGGCTTCCACCCTCGCTTCCACCGGAACTCCCTCTTTTTTCGTCCATCCAAGTGAAGCCAGTCACGGTGATCTTGGCATGATCACCCGCGATGATGTGCTGCTCGCTTATTCATGGTCCGGGGAAACGGCTGAATTCTCTGGCCTTATCACTCATGCCAGCCGCTTTGCGGTGCCTCTTATCACCGTCACCTCACGCGATGACAGCACGCTTGCTAAAGCGTCCGAAGTCACTCTTACACTGCCGAAATCAAAGGAAGCCTGCCCGCATGGGCTGGCGCCGACAACCTCCACCCTCATGCAGCTGGCGCTCGGCGATTGCCTGGCCATCGCCCTGCTGGAAAGTAAGGGGTTTTCCGCCAAGGACTTCAAGGCCCTTCATCCCGGCGGGCAGTTGGGCGCCTCGCTCAAATTCGTATCCGACATCATGCACCCCCGCAGCGAACTCCCGCTGGCGGATATGGACATGGCGATGGGCGAAGCGCTTGTTATCATGACGGAAAAAAGCTTCGGCTGCCTCGGAATAACCGATGCCAATGGTTCTCTTGCAGGCATTATCACGGACGGTGACCTGCGGCGGAACATGGGACCTGATCTGACATCCGCGCGTACCGGGCAGATCATGACCAAAAACCCCAAAACGGTATCTCCCGACACGCTGGCAAGCGCCGCCCTGGAAGTCATCAACTCGCTAAGCATCACCGCTCTGTTCGTCGTGGAAGACGGCAAACCCGCCGGTATTGTGCATATCCATGACCTGCTGCGCACCGGTGTTGCCTGACCTTAATCCCCGATTAAGATTACCGGCTCAAACTCAAGAAGCAGCAATGTGATGCCCGGGCCAAGATGTGCGGGCCTGCTGATATGAGTATGTCGGGGATTTTATGAATAGGCACAGTATGTTTGATCGTATGGTGGTCCGGGGGCTCACCTTGTGCTTCCTCGCGGCATTTCTCTCCGGGTGCATGGCGACCGCCGCTGTTACCGTGGCCTCGCAAACAATTAAAACCACCGCCAAGGCCGCCAGCACGGCGGCGCGCATCACCATGGATGGCGCCCAGGCCGCCTCTCATGCGATCACCAAGCCCTTCCGCAAGGACGAGGACAAAAATAATCTCTGATGCGTTCTCCCCTTTTTAGCGAATGGTTAGGGTGTTCACCCCTAAACTTCCCAAGACTTTTGCTCAGTTTGATTCATACGGAATAGCCCGGGGAATTCATATATGGATATTGCAACGATCCTCGGTCTAATCGCCGGCTCTGTCGTGGTCGGCGCCGCCATTCTCATGGGCGGCGATGTTGGAACTTTTGTCAATGTTCCCTCAATGTTTATCGTCATAGGCGGCGGCTTCTCCGTGACGGTCATCCGCTTTCCCCTGAAGAACGTATTTCAGGCGCTTGGGCTCGGCGGCAAGGTTGCGTTCTCACATAAGAACGCCGAGCCGAAGGTGATGATCGACAAAATTGCGGAACTCGCCATGATCGTAAGGCGCGATGGTCCGCTGGCGCTCGACAATCTCGAAATCGAAGATGATTTCCTGAAGAAAGGGTCGCAATATGTGGCCGATGGCTATGATCCGGAATTCATCCAGGAGTTGCTTGAACTGGAACGCGACCAGTATCTCGAGCGGCTGGATGAAGCACAGAGAATTTACAAATCGATCGGGGATGCCGCACCGGCGTTCGGAATGATCGGCACCATCGTCGGCCTGGTGCAAATGCTGAGCAACATGGAAGATCCCTCCACCATTGGGCCGGCCATGGCCGTGGCGCTGCTGACCACGCTCTACGGCGCGCTGATCGCCAATCTGATCGCGCTCCCCATATCCGACAAGCTCTCCACCAAGGGCAAGATTGTCGAAGTTGCCCAGACACTCACAATTGACGGCGTGATGCAGCTGAGCGCGGGCAAAAACCCGAATCTTATCCGCGAAATGCTGGTGGCGTATCTGCCGGAGAAAGCGCGGGCCGAGATGATGGCTGACGAAGCGGCCGCCGGGGCCACTTAAGGGTCATATCCCATGGCGAGCAGGCGCAAAACCAGAGGTAGAGAAGGCGGAGGCATCCCCGAATGGATGGTTACGTTCGCCGATCTGATGACCATCCTGGTGGTGTTCTTCGTCCTGCTCATTTCCTTCTCCATCCAGGACCAGGAAAAGCTCCAGATCGTGGCCGGCTCCATGCGTGATGCATTCGGCGTCAAATATGTGGAGCGCAAGGCGGGCATGATCGAAAAAGAAGGTTCGCCAGTCCGTGATTTTGTGAAACAGGTGGCGCCAGTACTCCTGTCGAATGATACCGATTTTTCGACCGAGAGCCACGATATGCGCCGTAAGCAAGGTCCCGAAGCCAATACCTACGACATCAAGAAAACCGATGTTGAACTGCCTCGCCATTTTGCCGTCGCGGCCGCGTCGCTGCGCCAGGCCTGGAAAGAGTTGCCTGAAATCACAGACATTTCAGACAATATTCTCGTCGAGGAAACGCCTGAAGGACTCCACATACAACTCGTCGATCAGGAAGGGCGATCCATGTTTCCGCGAGGATCGATCAGGCCTTACAGCCGTACGGAAAAACTGCTCAAGGCGATGGCGCCAATTCTTAGAGGACTGCCGAACCGCATTCAGATCACCGGACACACTGACGCGGCAAGGCTCTATACCAAGCCGGGTTATTCACTGTGGGATCTGTCCGCCGACCGGGCCAAAGTTGCGCGCCGCCTGCTTGCTGAAGGCGGGTTGCCGCATGACAGATTCTATTCGGTCGCCGGGCGCGCCGACGCCGAACCGCTGTTCCCCGAAGACCCATTCCTGGCCTCGAACCGGCGCATTTCCATTCTGGTGATGGCGGAAGCACCGCCCTTCCCGGTCGGCTACAAACTCGGATCGAGCAAAAAAAGGCGCTAGAATCTTTCATCTTATTGCCAAGCCACCCGCTCCCCCGGCGCGGGCCGCCCCGAGGGTACCCTTTATGGGCGGTTGGGCCGGGGGAGCGGGTGGCCGGGAAATTCAGTAAAAAAAAGGCGCTAGCCTCGCTAGCCAACAGGCTCAACAGTCAGCGTTGATCCGTCAGCTGCTGTCACTTTTACGCTAGCGCCCTGCGCTGCATCAGGGCCTTCCGCCAGCCACAGCGAATCGCCGATCCTCACTTTACCGCGGCCATTTTCAATCGTCTCCGCGCCCACAAAGGATTTCCCGCCATGCTGTTGCGCGCGCAGATTGAGCAGCGGTCGATCGCTGTGTTCAGCATCGGAGCGGAAAAATTTGCGGGCAATCACGGCGGCGGCAAGAGAAAGCAGCGCGAACAGGACAAATTGCCATTGCCACGTGACGTCGAAGGTAAGCGCCAGCGCGCCGACAATCCCCGCCGCTATGCCGAACCAGATCAGGAATATTCCTGGCGCTATCAGTTCAAGAACGAAGAACAATCCGGCCAGTATCAGCCAGTTCCACGCGCCCAGTTCCAAAAACAGTGAGGAGACTTCATTCATGGTTTTTGCGGCCTTCCTGTCAGGACCTTGTTCTGGGAACTGAACCGCCAGAAGCTTTGCCAGAGGGTTTGCCGCCGCTTGAATCGCCGCCGCCAAATGCTTCGCGCGTCAATTCCGCAATGCCGCCAATCGCGCCGATCACCGATGCGGCCTCGATCGGCATCATCAAAACTTTCTGATTTGGCGATGTCGCCAGTTCTTTCAAGGCGTCAATATAATTGTTGGCGACAAAATAATTGATGGCCTGAATATTCCCCGACGCAATGGCATTGGACACCACCTCAGTCGCCTTGGCTTCGGCCTCAGCCTGGCGCTCACGCGCTTCGGCATCCTTGAAAGCAGCTTCGCGCCGGCCCTCGGCGGAGAGAATGGCTCCCTGTTTCTCGCCCTCGGCTTTGAGAATTTCCGATTGCCGTTCGCCCTCGGCGATGAGGATTTCGGCCCGCTTGTCGCGTTCGGCTTTCATCTGCCGGCCCATGGCCTCGACCAGATCCTTTGGCGGATTGATATCCTTGATCTCCACCCGCGTAACCTTCACGCCCCAGGTCTGCGTCGCATCATCGACAACCTTGAGCAGCCGGTGATTGATCTCATCGCGCTGGGACAGCAACTCGTCCAGGTCCATCGAGCCCATGACCGTACGGATATTGGTCATGGTCAGGTTGAGGATCGCATTTTCAAGATTGTTGACTTCGTAACTCGCCATCGCCGCGTCGAGCACCTGATAAAAGGCGACCCCGTCCACCTGCACCATAGCGTTGTCCTTGGTGATGATCTCCTGGCTGGGGACTAAAAGCACCAGCTCCATCATGTTCATCTTATGGCCGATCCGGTCGATGAAGGGGATGATGAGCCCAAGGCCAGGGGTGAGCGAACGCGTAAACCGCCCGAAACGCTCAACCGTATAGTTGTACCCCTGCGGCACCGTCTTCACGCCGGCGAGAATCGTCGCCACGAACAGCACAACGACAACAAGTACGAAAATGTCAAAACCATACATTAAAAGCCTCCCAAAAATGCGTCCACGGTCAGTACCGGGATGAAATCGTATCTATATTTAGGGTCTATCCGTGCAAAATTTAAGGGCTCAATCGCCGCCTGTGGATTATCGGTAAATTTTCACGGATTTTTTCACCCCTCTCCTCTTGGCTCCAGAAGCCAACTTGCCACTTCCCGCCGCTCCCGCGCTCTGTTAGATACCGCTTCCATGAGTACTGCGAAAAC
>CAYOEI010000287.1:0-3228 GCA_964402825.1 uncultured Hyphomicrobiaceae bacterium | reverse complement strand
CCTCGCTCCGGTCGAAGCATTTGAGGCCCGGCGCAACGGGGCTTTCGGCTATCGCGTCATTGGCGTGGGTCATACAGCCGGTATGGCCAGCGGCGGTATCAGCGCTTGCGTCTTCTGCGGCGTCGGGGGTTGCGATGATGGCGCGCGTTTCGCGCCAGTAGGCGGCGTTATAGGGAGGCATTTCATGGCGTACAGCCAGCGGCATGAGTCTAATGCCCAGCCGGGTCATCTGCGCGCTCTTCTGTCCCATCGCGTCCGGTCCGCCCGCCAGGGCAGGCGCGCCCGGGAGGCTCAGCAATGCGACGCAGATCCAAACGCGCATGTACATCGCTCCCTTGGCATTAAGCCCGTCCGCTGATCACCGCTGCGGGGGCAGGGCAGCGCCACCCGTCACCGTTCGCGAAACGCTCCAGAACCGTGTCGGTGATGGCCGACTTGATGGCGGCGAGATTGTCCGGCGGCTGGGAGGACAGCAGCATCGCCGCACGCACGGTGCCTTCCGCAAACAGCCGGAACAGGCCATCGGGCCGGGTGATCTCCCAGGCGCAATCGGCTTGTTCATGGGTGATGTCCGTGAACCCTGCGTCCGTGAACAGCTGCCGCGCGGTTGCGGTGTTGGCGAACTGATGAAAATCCGGTCCGGGCGGCGCGTTGACGTCCGGGTGGCCATGCGCTTTCACCGCCTCGTAGAAGGCCTGAAATGAGGGCGATACATCCGGTCCGCACCACACGCTCATGGCGAAACGCCCGCCGGTCTTGAGCACACGCCGCGCCTCGGCGAGCGCGCGGGGCTGGCCGGGCACGTGGCAGATGCCGAAGCCCGAGACGACGGCGTTGAATTCGCCATCGTCAAACTGCAGGTCCTGCGCATCGCCTTCCACAAAAGTGGCGGCGGGCACACGCTCGCGGGCGGCGGCAATCATGGGGTGTGAGAAATCCACGCCGACGCTCTCGCAGCCATGCTCCACGAGGGCTTGCGTTACGTTCCCCTGGCCGCAGCAGAGATCAAGAACCCGGTGTCCTTCGGCGGCGCCGGCGGCGCCCAGAAGCGGGCCGATGGCCTGATCCGCCGCTTGCGCGAAAAGCGCAACATATCCGGCGGCGCGGTCAGGGTTGCCCCAGCCTGCGCGCTCCGCCTGTTCAAACTCCTGGTAGTCGTTCATCGCTTTCTCACTACAGCGCGTTTACGTCCGCCGCACCTTGCTGCTCTTGCTCTTATGGGTGCGGGTGCCGGGCTTGCCGCCGGAGGAGTGCGGCGTCTGATCGGGTTTCGGGCCGCCAAGCGGCACTTCGGTACGCCCCACGGTCATTTCATCAAGGCTCGGTTTGTGCGGTCTTGATTTTGCGCTACCGCGCTTCGCGCTACTTGAGCGCGATGAGCCGGCGCGACCCTCGATCGCCTGCTGACGCGCCAGCGGGTCATCGGCGATTGCAAGCTGCGTCGCGCGCAGGCGATGCACCTCGTCGCGCAGCCGGGCGGCTTCTTCAAATTCGAGATCGGCGGCGGCGGCGCGCATCCGCGTCTCCATATCCTTGATGACGGCTTCCATATTGTGGCCGATGGGCATCTGCTCGCCCTCGGCGAAGCCCGCGCCGCCATCCACCATCACATGGTCGCGCTCGTAAACGCTGCCCAGAATATCGCCGATATTCTTCTTGATGCTCTGCGGCGTGATGCCGTTGGCCTTGTTATAGGCCTCCTGCTTTTCGCGGCGGCGGTCGGTTTCGGCCATGGCGCGCTCCATCGAGCCGGTGATCTTGTCGGCATAAAGGATCACCCTGCCGTCCACATTGCGCGCGGCCCGGCCAATGGTCTGGACCAGCGAGGTCTCGGAGCGCAGAAAACCTTCCTTGTCGGCGTCCAGAATGGCGACCAGCGCGCATTCGGGAATGTCCAGCCCCTCGCGCAGCAGGTTGATGCCGATCAGAATGTCGAACGCGCCGAGCCTGAGATCGCGGATGATCTCGATGCGCTCAAGCGTGTCGATGTCGCTATGCATGTAGCGCACGCGCACGCCCTGCTCGTGCAGATATTCGGTAAGATCCTCGGCCATGCGTTTGGTCAGCGTGGTGACGAGCGCGCGGTAACCGGCGGCCGCGATTTGTCTGCACTCATCCAGCAGATCGTCAACCTGCGTGCCAGCGGGGCGCACTTCCACCGGCGGGTCGGTGAGGCCCGTCGGGCGGATCACCTGCTCGGTGAAGACGCCGCTGGTGCGCTCCATCTCCCACGGCCCCGGCGTCGCCGAAACATACATCGATTGCGGGCGCATGGCGTCCCACTCCTCGAACCGCAACGGGCGGTTGTCGAGGCATGACGGCAGGCGAAAACCATAATCGGCAAGCGTCGCCTTGCGGCGGAAATCGCCTTTGAACATGGCGCCGAGCTGGGGCACGGTCACATGGCTTTCATCGACGAACACCAGCGAATTGTCGGGCAGATACTCGAACAGAGTCGGCGGCGGTTCGCCCGGCGCACGGCCCGTGAGATAGCGCGAATAATTCTCAATGCCGGCGCACGACCCGGTCGCCGCGATCATTTCCAGATCGAAGGTGGTGCGCTGCTCAAGGCGCTGTGCTTCCAGCAGGCGGTTCGCTCCATTCAGTTCACGCAGACGGTCCTTCAGCTCCGCCTTGATGGATTTGAGAGCCTGCTGCTGGGTTGGCTTGGGGATCACGTAATGCGAGTTGGCGTAGACTTTGACGAGCTTGAGCTGCTGGCTTTTCTGCCCCGTCAGGGGGTCGAATTCGGTGATGGATTCAATCTCATCGCCAAACAGCGAGATACGCCAGGCGCGGTCTTCCAGATGGGCCGGAAACAGCTCGATGGTATCCCCGCGCACGCGAAAATTGCCGCGCTCGAAAGCCATGTCGTTGCGCCGGTATTGCAGGGCGACGAGATCGGCGAGCAATTGCCGCTGCGAAATGGTGTCGCCCACCTGCAGCGCGAATGTCATCGCCGTATAGGTTTCCACCGAGCCGATACCGTAGATGCAGGAGACGGACGCGACGATGATGACGTCATCGCGCTCCAGCAGGGAGCGGGTGGCGGCGTGGCGCATGCGGTCTATCTGCTCATTCACCGAGGATTCTTTTTCGATATAGGTGTCGGTGCGCGGCACGTAGGCTTCGGGCTGGTAATAGTCGTAATAGGAGACAAAATATTCCACCGCATTGTCGGGGAAGAAGTTTTTGAACTCGCCGTAAAGCTGCGCCGCCAGCGTTTTG
>CAYOEI010000286.1:0-2946 GCA_964402825.1 uncultured Hyphomicrobiaceae bacterium | reverse complement strand
CGCAGGTCGCGAGCATCGGCATGACCGAGCAAAAGGCAAAAGAAGACGGGCGCGAGGTGAAGATTGGCCGCTTTCACTATCAGGGTAACGGCAAGGCCATCGCCCTTGGCGAGACGGACGGGCTGATCAAGACGATCTTCGACGCCAAGACCGGCGAATTGCTGGGCGCACACATGATTGGCGCGGAAGTAACCGAGCTCATACAGGGCTATGGTGTGGCAAAGACACTGGAGACCACCGAAGCTGAGTTGATGCACGCCATCTTCCCACATCCCACCCTGTCGGAAATGATGCACGAGTCCGTCCTCGACGCCTACGGCCGGGTGATGCATATTTAGCAGCAGGAATCAGGGCTCTATAGTGAAGCCTTGAAGAGGAAGAATTAAACCAGATGGGAGCACATGGATTAATGGACATGCCGGGCGTCGGTTTTTTCGGAATGCTGTTTATCGGGATCATCGCGGGTTATATCGCTGAAAAAGTCACAGCCAGCGATCATGGCCTGTTCACCAACCTGCTGGTCGGCATCGCCGGCGCATTTGTCGGCGGAACGCTGGCAAATGTCCTCGGTGTCCAGGTTTATGGCTTTCTCGGATCGCTCATCACTGCATCCGTCGGCGCCGTGATCGTGCTCTGGGTCTGGCGGCGCGTCACGGACGGTTAGCGCAAAGCCCGCCCCCATATTCGAGGGCCTAAGGAGGAAGATATGGAACTCATTATTTTTCTGGTGGTTGGCCTGATTGCCGGTTTTCTTGCCGCTCAGGTCATGGTTAAAAGCAGGACCTGGTCATCAATCTGATTGTCGGGGTTGTTGGCGCAGTGGTTGGCGGGATAATCGCCGGTGTACTCGGCATTGCAGCGTATGGTGTTATTGGGCGTATTGTC
Source organism: uncultured Hyphomicrobiaceae bacterium (assembly GCA_964402825.1). GTDB lineage: Bacteria > Pseudomonadota > Alphaproteobacteria > Rhizobiales > Methyloligellaceae > UBA2767. The sequence goes on along the minus strand of CAYOEI010000286.1, from coordinate 2,061 downwards.
ATTGCAACGCTAGGCGCAGTGCTGACACTGTTCGTCTGGCAGAAATACAAGAGCCGTTAGGCGCGCGGGAACACCTGCGAAGGAACACCCGAATGGATATTTTCAGTATCCTCATGTTTGTGGCCGTTGGCCTTGCCGCGGCACATGTTGCGTACAAGACCGGCGAAGGAGAATTCGCGCTACTACCCGCGCTTATCCTGGGTCTTGCCGGGGCGCTGACCGGAGGTATTGGCGCATCGGTGGCAGGCATGAATTTTTATGTACTGCTTGGCCCAATGGTCATTGCGACGGGTTGTGCCACTGTGTGCCTCATGACCTGGCGGCAGTTACACGCTTAAGGAACGGAAACGCTTATTCCATGGTGACGATCCTCGATACGGTTTCAATGGCGAAGCAGGAGCGCCCGCGCCACCCTGAAAAATTCAGGAATCCGGATACGCCTATATTGCGCAAGCCATCCTGGATACGGGTCAAGGCGCCCGGATCAAAGGTCTATAACGAGACCCGGAAGATCATGCGTGACAATGGGCTGCACACGGTCTGCGAGGAAGCGGGCTGCCCCAATATCGGGGAATGCTGGTCGAAAAAGCACGCAACCATGATGATCATGGGCGACACCTGCACACGCGCCTGCGCCTTCTGCAATGTGCGCACCGGCCAGCCGGACCCGCTCGACGCCTCAGAGCCTGAGAATGTGGGTCGCGCGGTCGCCAAACTCGGGCTCAAGCATGTGGTCATCACATCCGTCGACCGCGATGATCTGGAGGATGGTGGCGCGGCCCATTTTGTTGCTGTCATTGCCGCCACCCGCAAACTGTCACCGGGCACGACCATCGAGGTGCTTACACCCGATTTCCTGCGCAAGGACGGCGCCATCGAAACCGTGGCCGACGCAAAACCCGATGTGTTCAACCACAATCTTGAAACCGTGCCTTCGCTTTATCTCAGGGTCCGGCCCGGTGCGCGTTATTTCCATTCCTTGAGGCTTTTGCAACAGGTGAAGGAGCGCAATCCCTCTCAATTCACAAAATCGGGCATCATGGTGGGGCTTGGTGAAACGCGGCCGGAAGTGCTGCAGGTGATGGACGATTTGCGCGTGGCGAATGTGGATTTCCTCACCATTGGTCAATATCTTCAGCCGACCCGGAAACACGCAGCCATCGACCGCTTCGTCACACCGGATGAATTCAAGGCCTATGAGCGTATGGCCTATGGCAAGGGTTTCCTGCTCGTATCGGCAAGTCCGCTCACACGGTCGTCCTATCATGCCGGCGATGATTTCGAGCGGCTGCGCGCAGCGCGCGCCGCATCCCTTGCAGGCTAGAAAGCGCAAGCCCAATCCATGAAGACATTTCAGACAACGCGCCGGGTCGCACACCCGGCCAATGACATGTTCGCGCTGGTTGCCGATGTCGAACGCTATCCGGAATTTTTACCGCTCTGCAAAGCGCTGAATTTGCGTTCCCGTGAGACCATAGATGGCAAGAACGTCCTCACCGCCGATATGACGGTTGCCTACAAGCTTTTCAGCAAAACCTTTACCAGCCGTGTGACGCTCGACCCTTCGATGCCGCACATTCTCGTGGAATATATCGATGGCCCATTTCGTCACATGGAAAACAAGTGGGACTTTCGCGCCGCCGGGGAGGGGGCATGTGATGTCGATTTTCATATCGCCTATGAATTTCATACAGGGCCGCTGGGACTGGTGATGGGCGCTATGTTCAATCAGGCGTTCGGAAAATTTGCCGAGGCGTTCGAGAAACGCGCCGACGTGGTTTATGGCGCACCGAACCACGCATCGCGGCCAGCGTAACCGCTTTTTAATCCAGCAATGATAGCGTTCCCGCAGGTGTGAGTATGCCATCAAGCTAGGTGATTCAAGCAGGGCAAGGTGATCCAAGTAGGGAACCAGTATGAGTGACACCCGACGAATGGAAGCCTATGTGGAGACACCGCGCACACGCGCGATTCCGGCCCCGGTGTTACTGGCCGGATTTGCTTCCACCATGTTCGTGAGCGCACTGCTTCTCTTCTCAGTTCAGCCAATGTTCGCCAAAA
>CAYOEI010000285.1:0-4062 GCA_964402825.1 uncultured Hyphomicrobiaceae bacterium | reverse complement strand
GGCGCGTGTAGGTGATTTCTTCCTCAATGACATCGCGGTCGACATATTCATTGAGATCGCCGTCGGCCAGCGACATGACGCGGTTGCGGCGCACCTGCGAGATACGATCCGCGCTTGCGATCAAACCGACTACAAAAACGTTGCTTGCACTCTCAAGCTGCGGCGTCAGCGGCAAATCAGGTATCAGCGGGACATTGGTCGTCTTGAAGCCGCGCTGGGCAAGATAGATGCTGGTCGGTGTTTTCGAGGTGCGGCTGATGCCGACAATCACAATATCGGCATCGTTCAAATCTTCCGGCAGCCGCCCATCGTCATGCGCCATGGTAAAATTGAGTGCATCAATGCGCCGGAAATATTCCGCATCCAGAACATGCTGCCCGCCGACCGTTGGTGTCGAAGGTGCGCCAAGATAGGACTCAAATACCTGCATGATCGACGCCATGACCGGCACACATGGCACATTGAGCGTGCGGCAAAAGTCATCCAGCTCCCGTGCGAGATCCGGATTTACAATTGTATAGAGCACGATGCCTGGCTCGGCTTCGATCACCTGAAAGACGCGCTCCATCTGCTTCTTGTTGCGCACAAGAGAGTGAACATGCTCAATTCCGCGAACCTTCGAATATTGAACAATGACCGCCTTGGCGATTGCGCTCAGCGTTTCACCGGTCGCGTCGGAGACCAGATGGAGGTGGAAAAACTTGGGTAAATCCTTGGGCACGTGGTGGATACTCCATCGACAAGTTTGCCGTTCTGGCGCCTCATCCGCTTTTGTTAGTTTTCTGTCCCTGGTTATCCACCAAGTCTCCCACAAGAAATATCATGGGGATAATGAACCTGGCTTTTCCCACATTACAGTTGTTCATCACTTGCAGGCATGGTTATCCACAAATTATCAACCGGATGCCGCACACAGTCTTCGAAGGCTGTATCGATCTTAATGACAACCATAAGCTTGAAAAAATTATACCCGTCCGCTCGAAAATTCCGTATGTGCATATTTAATGCTGCTTACCATAATTTGATTGAAACACCTGTGGGTAGTCTGGCGCCAGAGCATAATATTCGATATCCACTTTGTAGAAATAAAAGAAGAAAAGAAGAATCTAGAATCTTTATTGGATTATTGGAGGAAGGCTTCTGTCTCATTCCTTGCATAACAAAGCGCCGATCCTCCGGGTTCTGTCGGGAGAGAAACTCTCCTCCCCTCCGGTCTGGCTGATGCGCCAGGCCGGCAGGTACCTTCCGGAGTACAGAGCCATCAGGGAAAGAGCCGGGTCCTTCCTAGAGCTTTGCTATAATCCTGAACTTGCGGCGAAGGTCACGCTTCAGCCCATCGAGCGTTTCGGCCTGGATGCCGCAATCCTGTTTTCAGATATTCTGGTTATTCCCGATGCTTTGGGACAGAAAGTTGAGTTCCGCGAAGGTGTAGGCCCGGTTCTTGAGCCGGTTACGGACAGAGAAGCTCTCAAGCGCCTCAGCCGTGACCGCGTGCTTGAGCATCTGGCGCCGGTGATGGAGACGGTAGGGCGGGTGCGCGCTGAGCTATCGCCTGAAGTTGCCCTCATTGGTTTTTGCGGCGCGCCCTGGACCGTGGCCACCTATATGGTTGGCGGGCGCGGCAGTCCCGATCAGGCCGCCGCGCGCAGCTTTGCCTATGCGGACCCTACAGGCTTTCAGGAACTGATTGATCTTCTGGTGGATGTTTCAATTAGTTATCTGCTGGCGCAGGTGGAAGCGGGCGCGCAGATTTTACAGATTTTTGACAGCTGGGCTGGCAATCTTCCCGATGCTGAATTTGCCCGCTGGTGCGCCGCGCCGGTGAAGAGAATTGTTACCGGGGTGAAAGCAAAGGCCCGCGATGTTCCGATCATCGGGTTTCCCCGCGGATGCGGACCGCTTTATCCTGACTACGCAATCGAGACCGGTGTGAACGCGTTAAGCTGCGATACTTCATTGCCGCTGGAATTTATCCGTGATGAAATCCAGCCCCATGCAGCGGTGCAGGGAAATCTTGATCCGCTGCTTCTGGTAAGTGGCGGCGATGCACTCAAACGCCGCGTCAATGACACTCTGGAAATCCTCGGGCATGGCCCGTTCATATTTAATCTGGGGCATGGCATCGTTCCGCAAACCCCGCCTGAGCATGTCGCTCAATTGATAGAAATTGTACGCTCATGACATATTTGATCGTTAAATCCCTGCATATCATGGCGGTCATCGCCTGGTTAGCAGGGTTATTTTATCTCCCCAGGCTGTTTGTCTATCACGCGGATGCGGCGCCTGGATCCGACATGTCAGAGACTTTCAAGAAAATGGAACGCCGGCTCCTGAAAGCGATCATGACGCCTGCGATGCTCATGAGCTGGGTGTTCGGGCTGTGGCTTGTTTTCGGCGAAGGCGTGGTTGATTGGGGGAGTGATTTCTGGTTTCACGCCAAGCTGACTTGCGTTATTGCGATGAGCGCCTTTCACATGGCGCTGGCAAAATGGCGAAAGGATTTCGAGGCGGATCGCAATCTTAAGAAGCCAAAATTCTTCCGCATGATCAATGAAGTGCCGACCCTGCTCATGATCGCGATCGTGCTTCTTGCCGTCGTTAAGCCTTTTTGACATCAAGCACTTGCAACACTCTTTAATTCGAGTCGTGTTTCTGGTATAAGTTGAGTCGAATAATTCTTTCAGTAGCCAATTCGGCCCCATATCTAATCAACAGCGCGAAAGATTCCCAGCCTCCAACCTTGTGGCAGACACCGGTGCATCCGGCGAAGCTTGGCAGGCTCAGACCTTATCAAAAGGCATTTGAGGATCTGCGCTGGAGCAATTCCAATTTCACAATTCAAATATTGTCCGGAGTGGGCCGAATGAAGGAAATGAAGCTTCAAGAGCTAAAAAAGAAATCTCCAACGGAGCTAATGAGCTTCGCCGAGGAGGTCGATGTTGAAAATGCAAACACCTTGCGCAAGCAGGAATTGATGTTTGCAATATTGAAACAACTCGCTGCGCGCGATGTCGAAATCACCGGCATTGGTGTTGTGGAGGTGCTTCAGGACGGCTTTGGTTTCCTGCGATCCCCGGACGCCAATTACCTTGCCGGCCCTGACGATATTTATGTCAGCCCAAGTCAGATCCGCCGTTTTGCACTTCGCACCGGTGACACGGTTGAAGGGCAGATCAGAAGCCCCAAGGACGGGGAGCGGTATTTTGCCCTGCTCAAGGTCAACCAGATCAATTTTGATGATCCTGATCAAATCCGTCACAAGGTAAATTTTGACAATCTGACGCCGCTTTATCCTGACGAGTGGTTGAAGCTGGAGCTGGAAGACCCAACTAAAAAAGATGCCAGCGCGCGCGTTATCGATATTGTCGCGCCTATCGGCAAGGGGCAGCGCGGATTGATCGTCGCGCCGCCGCGGACCGGTAAAACCATGATCCTGCAGAACATCGCTCACGCGATATCCGACAATCATCCTGAATGCTTTTTAATCGTGCTGCTGATCGATGAGCGTCCTGAAGAGGTGACCGACATGCAGCGCTCAGTAAAGGGCGAGGTGGTTTCCTCGACCTTTGATGAGCCTGCCACGCGTCATGTTCAGGTCGCCGAAATGGTTATCGAGAAAGCCAAGCGCCTGGTGGAACACAAACGCGATGTGGTGATCCTGCTCGACTCCATCACCCGTCTGGGGCGGGCTTACAACACGGTGGTGCCTTCCAGCGGCAAGGTGCTGACGGGCGGCGTTGACGCCAATGCGCTGCAACGCCCCAAACGCTTCTTCGGTGCGGCGCGAAACATCGAGGAAGGCGGGTCGCTGACCATCATTGCCACCGCGCTGATCGATACGGGCAGCCGCATGGATGAAGTGATCTTCGAGGAATTCAAGGGCACCGGTAACTCTGAAATTATTCTCGATCGCAAGATTTCCGACAAGCGCGTGTTCCCGGCTATCGATATCGGCAAGTCCGGACAATATTTGAATTGTGAAATTGGAATTGCTCCAGCGCAGATCCTCAAATGCCTTTTGATAAGGTCTGAGCCTGCCAAGCTTCGCCGGATGCACCGGTG
>CAYOEI010000284.1:0-2794 GCA_964402825.1 uncultured Hyphomicrobiaceae bacterium | reverse complement strand
GCGGTGGTGTTGGTATCCGTTTGGGATTGGCGCGGCTTCGATGATGGCCGCCTGGAGTGACTGGAAGAGGGGCCGGTATTTCTGATATGACTGCCGGTTCTCCTGATCCCTTTGGTGCCCTTCGGCATAATTGTTCCCTTTGGTGTGGTGGAAAATAAACCTGGAATGCGCGCGTGCGGTGATTGAGAGCACTCGGCCTCCTGATTGTGCGAATATTGTTTCTGGTGTGTGTTAAGGATGTTTGAATGAGCGGTCCAGGATTAAGAGTGTTGATAACGACATGCGGCATGCCATTCGCATGTCCGCTTTTGGCTATTAGCAGACATTCCAGCCTATGTGGGTTTATGTCCGCTTTCGGGGGTAAAGCGGACATCGTGAGCATAGGTGCTTTATGTCTGCTTATGACCCAAAGCTCACATACTGCTGAGGCGCTTTACTGATCTGGTTTGAGACAAAATTCTCAGTTGATATGGTTTCCTTTCGCCTTGCTGGCGCAAATACCGCAATAGGCTCCAAAAGTAGCGACACAAAAGGGCACGCAGTAAGTCAAGATCACCTTCCACCAGTTGATAGGTCCACTCGACAGAAGGAGATCGCCCTGATTGATAAGGTTGAGAACGCTTCCAATAATGACCATGACCAATAGGGACCGCTTCGCCACCGGCCAGGACAAGGCACAGCGTAAAGCATCAGTCCTGCTCGCACCGGATATGGTGCTTTGCTGCTGGCTTCGAGAAGTGGATTGCATCGCCTATATCCCTTCATATCGTTTTGACCTCAAGCAAGCGAAAAAGCTGTGCGGAATTACAAACTAATCTTCAACGTTAGAAGGCAGAAGCAATCACAAATAACCCCGCTGCAATAGCGGTCACGCCCGAGAGAATGCGCCCTGTCGGTCCGCCAAGAGGTGCCAGTTTTTCCAGCAGCACGAATATAGCGAGCGCGGCGACCCATAACAGATTCATTACACCGCCGACGAATAACAGCCCCATAATGGCCCAGCAGCAACCAACGCAGTAAAGGCCGTGGTCCAGACCCATGCGTAGCGCACCTGTTGTTCCTTGCCGCCAATTATGTGCGAGATACACCAGTGGTGTCCGGCAATGTTTCAGGCAGGCTTCTTTCACAGGACTGAATTGGTAGAGCCCTGCCGCTACGAGGAGGGCACCACCCAGATACGGGCTAGACGCCACCATCATCGGAGATAACAGGGCGACCCGGTCCAGCCCCCATTGCAACAGGGTCGCACCAAGGCTGAAGGCCGTCCAGGTCAGCAGATATCCAAGTACGAACATTGCGATGGAGCGTGAGAGTGGCTGTTTAGGAGAGATGCGGCGGACGACAGTACCATAAGTCAAAATCGCCGCGGTGGCGCTTGGCAGCATCATCGCCACCATCATCACCGCCCACATGACAAATAGAAGGGCCAGATCAACCGCAGTCCATGGCTTCATTGCCATCATCATAACCGGATCGCCTGATGACATGGCCTGCATGCGAGCCGCGTCATAGAGAAGATATACCCAAGCGATTACGGTCACTGCTGCCAAAGCAGTGAGTACCGCCAGCCGATCGCGTCGCGCGAGCGTGTTGGACTGCGCACCTGACTGCCCGCTTGTGGTCAACTCTGCGATGTTCCTGGGCATCACGACCAGTCTCTAGCCAATCAGCCCTTCTGAAGTTAGCGGCGCATCCGCGAAATGGGCATGAGAGTTGGTGAACTCAAGCGGTACGACACCGCTGGCTTTGGTTGTGCCACTGGCGACTTCGGCCAAACGAAATTCCTTGCCCATAGGCAGATCGATGCGCGCCCGGTACTCTGCCCCGGTAACCGGATGCTTGAGCGGCTCCACCGAGGTCTCGATGATACCCGGCACCTTCAGGCTGGCGGTGCGGCCCTCCATGTCGATTTCCATCTCAATAGGCATGAACAGCGGCTCGTGATAGGTCGTGCACATGGAACGGTAAATCTGCAGCATCGTGGAGCCTTGCTCCGCTCCCTCACCTTGCATAATTGCCGCCAGACCCTGCCGCTGTTCCTCATCTGCTCGCTCGTCGATGATCGACTGCAAGCTGCCATTGCCTTCATGGATTGCACCCGGCCAGTCATAGGTGTTGATAGTCATCAAACCATCAAGGTTGGTGTCGCCGAAGTTTCCCTTGTCGATCCGAAATGCGACCACCGCTTTGCAGGTACCATCTGTCGGCAATGCCACATATTGACACGGACACCCGTAATCGCAGTTGCAGTTGATAAAGTGTGGACCTTCAATTCTCCATTTCATTGCCGCCATTTTCTTACCTCCCTTAAAAAACCACCACGAGTATAACTCAAACGAAGCAGTGGATTACCCGGTCAGCGCAATAAAGTGATTTTATCAGGATAAATTCAGCTCCTTTCAGCCCTACTCATCCGGCATAACGATTGATGACCGCTAATGGCACGAAGGGTGAAGTACCGCGCGCATTCAGGGCAACCGCTACCGGGCGCTTAGCTGACGTTTGGGCTGCAGATTTCCGCTGCTGAGGGCATAGAAGCCATTGATGGCCGAGGGTTCTGAGGGCTGCACCTGACCTAAAGCGGACATTAATCGGAATAAACGTCGCCGCTATTACCGCCTCATGTGCCAAGCCATGCTGTGAGTCTTGATCTTTCGCGGACCAGCCCATCCTGATAGAAGTGGTGGACGCAATAGTGCGCCCATGAATCTTCGAATGCCATCTCCATATCACCCGTCACCGAGGTCGTGCCCAGTCCGATGTCCGCATAGGTAAACTCGAAACTGCCGCTTGG
>CAYOEI010000283.1:0-5842 GCA_964402825.1 uncultured Hyphomicrobiaceae bacterium | reverse complement strand
CAAAGGATGCAGGGCAGGATGGCAGCATCGCGCGAAACGCCTCAAAAGCAGTGAGCTGGGCTTCATTGAGCGCATGATCCGGCTCATCGGCGCAGGCCAGATGGCTCATGAGGAGGGCCGGGGTGAAGGACGCCAGCAGCTCTGGCGCACGGGTAAGGTGCTCAACCTCGCCGCGGGGCATTCCAAGCCGGTTCATGCCGGTATCGAGTTGCAGTGCCGCGGGCAGCGGTTTGCTCTGGTCCTGGCAAAAGGACGCCCAATCCTGCACCTCGGCAAGGCAGGAAAGCACTGGCCGTATGTTTTTTTGCGCGAAAGCCGAACCTGAACCGTCGAAGAAACCATCGAGGACATAGATGACGGCATCGGTTGATATGGCGCGAATGGTTTCAGCTTCTGAGAAAGTGGCCACGAAGTAAGTCCGGCACCCCTCTTTCGAGAGCGCGCGCACGGCCTGCTCCACGCCCGTCCCATATGCGTTTGCCTTGATGACGGCTGCGCATTCGGCGCCAGCGGCTGAATCGCGCAGCGTGCGGTAATTGGCCCTCAGCGCACCGAGATCGATTGTCAGTACGGATGTTGCCGTGGGGCTGGCGGCGGGTGCGTTCGAGGCGTCAGGGGCGGGGTTCACTCGTTGCGCTCTGGAAGATACTTGTCTGAAACATAATCGCTGAACCGGGTGACATCGGCCTGGAACTGCAGACGCACGGTGCCCGTGGGCCCATGGCGCTGCTTGGCTATGATCGCTTCGGCGAGCCCCTCAACCGCTTCCATTTCCGTCATCCATTCCAGATGCTCGGATGTGTTGGGGCGAGGCTCACTGCGTTCCAGGTAATATTCCTCGCGATACACAAACATGACAACGTCCGCATCCTGTTCAATTGAGCCTGATTCACGCAAATCCGCCAGATGGGGACGCTTGTCCTCGCGCTGTTCCACCTGACGCGAGAGCTGCGACAAGGCGATGATTGGCACATGAAGTTCCTTGGCGAGCGCTTTCAACCGGGTGGTGATTTCCGTAATTTCCTGGACGCGGTTATCGGAGGATCTGCGGTTCGACCCGGACAGCAATTGCAGATAATCGACGATAATGAGTCCAAGATTTTTTTGCCGCTTCAACCGGCGCGCCCGCGCGGCCAGCTGCGCCACTGTAATGCCGCCGGTCTGATCTATATAAAGCGGCAGGGCCTGAAGTTTCTGGGAGACTTCGACAATCCGGTCAAACTGCTCCTTGTCGATCTTTCCCCGGCGAATGTGCTCCGAGGGAATCTCAGACTGCTCCGCTATGATGCGCGTGGCCAGCTGCTCGGCGGACATTTCCAGCGAAAAGAAACCGACAACCGCGCCATCCACCACTTCTTCGGTGCCATCGGGGCGGGTTTCACTCTTGTATGCCCGGGCAACATGATAGGCGATATTGGTTGCCAGCGCCGTTTTGCCCATGGAGGGGCGCCCGGCGATGATCAGCAAATCCGATGGCTGAAGCCCGCCCATTTTAATGTCGAGATTTTTGAAACCGGTCGCAATGCCGCTCAAGCCCCCGTCCCGGCGATAGGCGTTGGCGGCCATGTCGATGGCTTCTGTAAGGGCTGAATTGAAGGCCTCGAAGCCGGAGCCGTATTTGCCAGTTTCAGCGAGTTCGAACAGCCGTTGTTCGGCGTCTTCTATTTGCAGCCCTGGCGCGGCCTCAATGGGCGAATCATAGGCCAGGTTGACCATCTCTTCGCCAATGACAATCAAATCGCGGCGCACTGCGAGATCATAGACCGTGCGGCCATAGTCCTGCGAGTTGATGACGGTGGTTGCGTTGGCGGCGAGGCGCCCGAGATATTGCGGGACGGTGAGGTCCGGGCTGAGCGCATCCTCATGCTCGAAGAAAGTTTTGAGCGTGATCGGAGAGGCCCGCTTGCCCGCGGACACCAGTTTCAGCGCGGATTCGTAAATCCGGCCATGAAGCGGGTCAAAAAAATGTTCGGCCAATAGAAACGCTGAAACCCTGTCGCAGGCATCATTATTGACAAGGATTGCTCCCAGCAGCGCCTGCTCCGCTTCGATATTGTGCGGCGCGGCGCGGAAGGCCGTTTCGTTGGGTTCAACGAGGTTCGTGATGTTTGAGGTTGCCGTCTCCATATTTTGGACATTATTTGATTCGCGCGAGTGATGACTCTGCTATTTCACCAAAGAGGGAAAATAGCCATTTACGCGCCAACTAATGCACAATAATACACAGAAATAATATTCTCAGGGGGTTGCGCAGTGGCGCCGAATCAGGGGCGGGCATTCATGGCCGGTCTCATGATCGCAATCTTGAGAACCCGGCAACGTATCGCCCGCCCAGACACATAAAAACTAATCGTCTTTCTTCTCGCCTTCATCCTCTGAGGATTCCTCAGCGCCATCATCCGCTTCCGCAGTATCGACAGCCGCATCCCCGGCGGGAGCATCGGCTTCCGCATCAAGGACATCTTCCTCAAGAGCTTCTTCGGCCTGCTTCGCAAGATCCTCATCTTCGAAGACCTCTTCGGCCTCGATTGTTTCCTCTTCCTCGAAATCCCGGATATCCCCGGTGATATCCTCGCCGCGGGCCTGACGCCGGGCTTCGTCTTCCGAGCGCGCCACATTCACGTTAACCGAGACGATGACTTCTGGATGCAAGCTGATATGCAGGGCATGAATGCCAAGCACTTTAATCGGCTTGTCGAGTTCAATTTGATCGCGGGCGACAGTGAAACCGGCAGCGGTAACCAGATCGGCGATGTCGCGAGTTGAAACGGACCCATAAAGCTGACCTGTATCGCCGGCCTGGCGTATGGCGATGAAGCTTTGATCATTGAGTTTTTCAGCAACCGCATCGGCTTCTTTCTTGAGTTCCAGATTGCGGGCCTCAAGCTGGGAGCGATCTTTTTCGAAACGCTGTTTGTTGGCGCTCGTGGCGCGCAACGCCTTGCCTTGCGGCAGCAGATAGTTACGGGCAAAGCCGTCTTTAACGGTGACGGTATCTCCCATTTGTCCGAGCCTTCCGATGCGCTCAAGCAGTATGATTTCCATTTATGTTCTCCTTGAATATCCAAAAAATAGTGATATCGCGGGTTTTTTTAATCCTTACCCGGCGGCGGGGGTGTGAGCTTCATGGCGCGTTCCCTCAATTTGAATATGGGGTCGCTCATGCCGATGACCGCGACAACAAGCGCAACCCAGCCAAACAGAAAAATTCCCATATAGAGTGCGCCCAGCAAGGCAAACTTGAAGGGCGTTTTGCGGGCCATGACGTGCAGTATGACAAGTCCGAGCAACACATAGGCGATCAGGAATGCCCCGACGAAACCGGTAGCAATAATTGCGAGAATGCCGGGGGCAAATGTGCCGAGAAGGGATGCGACAAATCCCAGAGAAAATTTGTTTGGATAGCGCATCATTGCCAGCTCAGGCCATGGCCGGATCGAGCGGCCTGAAACCGAAACGATGCGCGCGGCGCTCCACATATTCAGCAGCATGATGCAGAACCAGACAATTGCCGATGCCGCGGGCAATGCGCGGATAAGCATTTTAATAACCGGCTCCAGCTTTTCCTTCTCCAGAGCAATTCCTCCCGCATCGGGAAGGCGGCTGAGGAATGTTTTGTCTATGATTTCCTGCAAATGGGAGCGGTAGGTCTCAACGTCCATACCCAGCAGCGGTACGCTCAGAGCCGCAATGCAGCCGGCCATAAGCGCGGTTATGGCGACAACGCGCCCTGGCGGATACCATTCCATGGCGCCAGCAGGGGCGGAGGCTGTCGCGCCGCCCGCTTCGCTCGCAGGGCGTGCGAGCAGGGCGAAGTGACACAGAATCGCGATAGGCAGGCCCAGGGTCAGGAAATATCCAAGCCCGGTAAGCGGTGACAACAGCACGCCTGTAAGGCCGGACCCGACCAGCGCGGCGATTATCGCTGCCTGGGTTCCCCATCCCAGGCCCGCAAGAAAGCCAGGCATGGCGGAAATGTAGAAAAGCATCATCGCCAGCACTGTCCCCGTTAGGGTCGAGGCGAACAGAACAGCGGAGACGAGCCCCGCGCCAATGCCTATCAGGATCGGTGAATTCATGCCGTAAGCTGTCCCGCCTTAAAAAATGCGGTTAGAGGCGGTGGTTACAAGGCCACCACCCCAACCAGTCGGTATAATGCGCAAGCTGTCGTGCTGCCGCTACTTTATCAAGTAAGGAAGCAATCCTAAGAACCGTGCGCGTTTAATGGCTCTTGCCAATTCTCTCTGCTTTTTTGCCGATACGGCGGTAATCCGGCTCGGTACGATCTTGCCACGTTCAGAAACATAGCGTTGCAGCAGCCTGATGTCCTTGTGGTCAATCTTTGGTGATGAATCGCTTGAAAACGGACAGGTTTTTCTGCGGCGGTAAAAGGGACGGCGTCCAGCTGAAGAAGTGGCCATGGGTCTTACTCCTTTGCCTTGCCGTCGCCGGACGCATCGTCGCCGGCGGCTTTTGTTTCGGGTGCTTTATCAGCATCTGGTTTGGGTGCTGCAGCTGCAGGTCTCTCGCCGCGGTCTCTGCTCCCTGAGTGGTCGCGCGAACGCGGCCCGCTGTCGCGATCACGGCTGTCGCGATGGTCACGGCGGCCGCGGCCCCGGTCGTCACGGTCGCCGCGTTTCATCATTGCTGAAGGACCTTCGTCATGTTCGTCGACGCGCAGCGTCAAGAAGCGGATGACATCGGTGGAAATGCTCATCTGGCGTTCCATCTCGGCAACTGCTTCATGCGGCGCGTTGATGTTTATCAAGGCGAAATGGGCTTTGCGGTTTTTCTTGATCTTGTAGCTGAGATTTTTGATGCCCCAGCTTTCGGTTTTATCGATCGAGCCGCCATTGTCCTTGATGATGGTTTGGTAGGTTTCAAGCAGGCCCTCGAATTGCTGCGAGGAAATATCCTGGCGGCCAAGGAATATATGTTCGTAGAGCGGCATGAAATGTCGCCTTTCCTAGTTCAAAATTATGGCCCGGCGCAAAGCCTCTTTGAGCCCTAAAATTCAGGAAAGGCTCAAAAAATGACCCGAAAGAGCGGAAACATGGGAAAGCGCAAACTTTCCGTTCAGCCTCCAGCCGGGGCCTGATGGAGCGCACTTATACGCGTTTATTGGCCCTTTGCAACCGATAATCAGGTTAAGGTGCCGGTTAAGGTGCCGGTTAAGGTGCCGGTTTAGGTAAAGGGCAATTTGCGCCGGTTATCCAATGCGAATACGCATCAAGCGATGCGGTGCTTGACACAAAAGGGTCAAACAGTGTCACTGGCGCGGAAATTCACAACTCGAGTTGGTCTTTGCAACTTCCAGCACATGATGATCTGGTGAGACTTTAATGACGATAGCATTCACATTTCCGGGCCAGGGAAGTCAGCAAGTCGGTATGGGAGCCGATTTGGCCAAAGGCTATGAAGCCGCCCGCAGGGTATTTGAGGAAGTCGATGAGGCGCTGGGCCAGAAGCTGTCCCAAATCGCCTGGGAAGGGCCTCTCGATACGCTGACGCTTACGGAAAATGCTCAGCCCGCCCTCATGGCCGTCTCTGTTGCCGCGGTGCGCGTTCTTGAGCAGGACAAGGGCATCTCCCTTAAAGACAAGGTGAAATATGTTGCCGGCCATTCATTAGGCGAATATTCGGCTCTGACGGTTGCTGGGTCGCTGGGCCTTGCAGATGCGGCCCGGTTATTGAAAATACGCGGACAGGCAATGCAGGTGGCAGTGCCAGTTGGCGAAGGCGCCATGGCGGCGCTGCTGGGGCTTGAGTTGGATGACGCCCGGAAACTTGCGGAAGCTGCTGCGCAAGGCGACGTCTGCCAGGTGGCAAACGACAATGCGCC
>CAYOEI010000282.1:0-5502 GCA_964402825.1 uncultured Hyphomicrobiaceae bacterium | reverse complement strand
AGCTCTCGCTGGTCCTCACCGTTTACCGGGCAAAAGACTTTGCCGACGCCAAGCGCATCGGTTCGGAAGTTCTCGATCATCTGGGCAAGGGCCATTCCATCGGCATCCACACAAAGGACATGGATCATGCCCGCGAGATTGCCGAGGACGTTGACGTGGTGCGGGTGCTGGTCAATCAGGCACACACATTTGGCAATGGCGGCGGCTTCAACAACGGCCTGCCCTTCACCCTGTCCATGGGCTGCGGAACATGGCAGGGAAATTCCATTACTGATAATCTGAACTACACCTGCTTTCTCAACATCACCCATCTTGTAACAACGATCCCCGAGGACAAGCCGGCAGAAGATGAGCTGTTCGGCGGCCATTGGGAAAAATTTGGCAAATAACAAAAACAGTTTTAGGGAAATCATGAATTTTGAGGAACATGCCGCTAAGCCGCTCCTTAGGGCGGGCGGGCATAACAGTGCCCGATGGCGGTCTCGCCACAAATGCGGATGAAGCAGCCGTAATCGCAGAAAAAATCGGCCCCTGCGTGGTGAAAGCCCAGGTGCCAACCGGCAAGCGCGGTAAGGCGGGCGGCATAGCTCTGGCCGCAACACCTGATGAAGCTCGCAGCGCAACGCAGCGCATTCTTGCCCTTGAGATCGCCGGCTTCCCGGTAAAATCGGTGCTGGTCGAACAACAGGTCCCAATCGCCAGGGAATTCTACGCCGCCGTGCTGAACGACTCTGACAGCAAGGGTCCGTTGTTGCTGTTCTCGGCTGAAGGCGGCATGGACATCGAGGAGATTGCGGAAAAGCACCCCGATGCGCTTATCAGACTAACCATAGATATTCGCGAAGGTCTGAGCGCAGAAGCGATTGAGGCGGCCCTCCCGCCGATCGAAGGCGTGGACCGCAAGGCTCTCATCGATACCCTTGCAAAACTTTACACCGCCTATGTGCAAAACGACGCCGAACTCATGGAAATCAATCCCCTGGTCGCGACGAAAGACGGCGCCGTGATCGCGCTCGACTGTAAATTCGCCCTCGACGATTCCGCCATACGGCGCCAGGAAGAATTGGCCAAATCCGGCGCTCCCGACAAGCTCACCAAACTGGAGAGCCAAGGCCAGGATATCGGATTTAAATATATCGAGCTGGAGGGAAGTGTCGGCGTTCTGTCCAACGGCGCCGGGCTGACCATGACCACCATGGACGCCATCTCGCACTATGGCGGAGACCCCGCCAACTTTCTGGAAATCGGCGGCCACGCCTACACGCTTGGCAAACAGGCGCTGGAGGTTGTTCTCGGGAACCCCCGCGTCAAATGCCTGCTGATTAATTTCTGCGGCGCCATCGCCCGCACCGATGTCATGACCGGCGGCGTGCTGGAAGCCTGGGATGAAGTGAACCCGCAGGTGCCCGTCTTCTGGTCGATCAGCGGCACCGGAGAAGACGAAGCCAGGGCCATGCTGAAAGACAAACTCGGAGTAGACTCTTACCCGACCATGGATGAGGCGGTGCAGGCCGCCGTGGAGGCCGCCAAATGATCGTGCATGGCAACGAAACGGTTCTGGTTCAGGGCATCACCGGAAAGCAGGCGACCTTCTGGTCAGAGCGCATGAAGGAATACGGCACCAAAGTCGTTGGCGGCGTGAACCCGAAAAAGGCCGGCATCGAGCATCTTGGACTGCCTGTCTGGGGATCGGCAACCGATGCTGCAAAAGATCAGGACGCAGCAATCGATTGCTCCTGCGTCATCGTCCCCCCGCCTGGGGTTAAATCATCCGTGCTGGATGCGCTGGAGGCTGGGATTAAAAAAAATCGTCATCCTGACCGAGCATATCCCGGTGCATGACGTGATGTATTTCCTCTCCGCCGCGCGCGAGGCCGGGGCATCCGTCATCGGGCCGAACACCGCGGGCATCGTGACGCCGGGCGAATGTTTCGTCGGCTTCATGCCTGCCTTTAACGAGCGCGTGTTCAAACCGGGCGCTATCGGCATCATCTCGCGCTCGGGCAGTCTTGGCACGCTTGTGTGCCTCGACATGGTGCAGGCCGGTTTCGGCATTTCCGCCTTCATTGGCATCGGCGGCGACCCGGTCATCGGCACCACCACGCGCGCCGCGCTCCAGTGTCTTGATGAAAATGACAAGACAACTGGCATCGCGCTCATTGGCGAGATTGGCGGCGGCATGGAAGAAGATGCAGCCGAGTATGCCGCCACCATGAAGAAACCGATCGTCTCCTTCATGGCCGGCGCTGCGTCCCCTCCAGGCAAGAAGATGGGCCATGCAGGCGCCATCGTCATGGGCGACAAGGGGTCTTATGCGGGCAAGAAACGCGCGCTTGAAGAAGCCGGCGTTACCGTTTTACCGACACCTTCGATGCTCCCTGACGCCTTGAGAGAGCGGCTAGCAGGTTAAGGCCGCGCCTGGTTCAATCGTAGATAGACATATACGGCCGCAAAAGCGTTTACGACCGCGACGCATAACAGCGCAGCGTTATAACCAGACAGCGCAATCAGACCGGCAAAGATGGCGGGAAAGGCCAGTGACCCCAGAAACACCATGGTCATGACGCCGGAGGTGGCGTCAGCAACCCGTTCAGGCCCGGCAATATCGGCAACCAGAGCAAGAAAGACGCCGTTCCAGCTGAAACCCGCCGCCCCGAACCAGCATCCGAGCGCAACAAGGGCGAAATGGGACCAGCCGGTATCAACATATGTTGCGGCAATGACTGAAGCGGCGGTCATCAAACCTAAAAATCCGAGCACTATGTCAGGCCGGGTCCAGTCCGCCACATAACCCCAGCCAAGACGGGCTATCATGCTTGTGACCAGTGCTGCGCTGAGCACCAGCCCGGCCTCAACCGGTGATAACCCCGCACGCTCAACAAAAAACACCACCATCACCGCGCCGAAGGCATATTGCATCCCGGCATAGACGAGCCCCGTGATTCCTAGTGCGCGCAGGCGGGGTCCTTTCATGACCGTTGCGAGCGGGCCGAGAAAGTTTTGCGGCCAAAGGGGGTGGTCCGCCTGCCGGTCGGCGTCGAGACGGGTGCGCCAGGGTTGCACCCCAAGCACTGCGCCGAGGCATAGCAGCGCAAGCACAAGCGCCGCGCCCTGCCACCCCAGTTGCAATGCTAGTGGCGGGGCGACAAGCCCGCACAAGGCGCCACCCGCCGGAACACTCGTCTGCTTGATGGAAAAAATGCCGGAGCGCTGCCCTTGCCTTGTCATGGCTGTCAGCAGCCGCCCGCTCGCTGTATTGCCTGGACCATAAGCGAACCCGATAAGCACGGCGCTGGCTATTGCGGACAGAACGCTTCCAGCCGCAAGCATAAACAATCCCGCCGCCGCGAATATGAGAGCCCCCTGGCTGGTGCGCAGCGCGCCATAGCGAATAATCAGATTGGGCGCGAACATTGAAGAAACAGCCGCCCCCGAATAGAGCAAAGCGGCGTAGAGCCCGATGTATTTTGCCGGAATATCAAGGGTGGCGGATGCAATTGGCGCGACAACGGGCAGCACCATAGAGGCCAGAATGACCAGTGCATAGGTCACGAACATGGTGATGACTGCCGCGACAATTGGGCGAGAGGATGCCGGATCTTTCACAGCTAAGGTGTTTCGCGGTTCTGGTGTTGCAAAAGTCTTCAAGCGCAATTACCACGGAGCGCACCAAACAAAAAGCACCGATGAGGATTTGTCTCCCGGACCTGCAAAAAGAGGCTCCCCAACATGTACACGATCTATGGCCGCCCCAACTCATCCAATGTGCGAAAAGTACTATGGCTGTGCGAGGAAATCGATCTCACTGACTATGAACGGCTGGACTATGGCCGCGGATTCGAACCAGTCGACACGCCCGCCTATGCCGCGCTTAACCCGAACAAGCTCGTGCCGACGCTCATTGACGGCGATCTGGTCCTTTGGGAGTCAAATGCCATTATGCGGTATCTGACTGCCAAACATGGACCGGAGGAATTTTATCCGGCAGACCTCATCGCCCGCGCAAAGGTCGATATGTGGATGGACTGGCAATTGACTACGCTCATCACCGGTGTTCGGGTGCTGTTTCAGGGACTGCATATGAAAGACACCGCCTACACCGCGCCGGAGCAATTGGAGCAGGCAGCCAAGTTGGCCGCTTCTTCGATGGAAATCCTCGATGCGAATCTGGCCAATACCGGAGGCTATGTCGCAGGAGATACTTTCACCATCGCCGACTGCGCGCTCGCCATGTTCGTGCACCGCTGGTATACGCTCCCGATTGAACGTCAGGAATTTATAGCGCTTGAGGCTTATTACGAGCGGCTGAAGAACCGCGAAGCTTTCCAGAAATGGATTATCGGACGGGGAGTATAGGATCCGTTTTTTTAAAGAAATTTTCAGCCCTGCTCCGCGATTTTCTTCACTTCCGCTACAAGATTGGCCGGAACGCTAAGGCCCTTCTCCGCCGCCTGTTTACGCAGCGCCTCGCGCCTCGCGCCGGGAATACGCGCACCCTCCTGAGAGGTGATGCTCTCCATGATGACCTCAACGCGCTCCAGAAAATGATCGCGGCCTGAAAATGCCTCGGGGTCAATGGCGATTAAAAACTGCCCCACGGATGGCGGTTCGCCCTCGGTCGTGAAGAAGGATGAGGCTTCGGTTGAAAGCGCACTTGCTGTCAGTGGCGCGCTTATAATTTCAACCATCAGGCCCAATGCCGCCCCCTTCGCGCCCCCCGCCGGAAGCAGTACGCCCTCGCTAAGCGCCACCTCCGGGTCGGTGGTAGCGTTGCCTTTCGCATCAGTTGCCCAGCCTTTGGGTATGGGCTTGCCCGCCTGTTTTGCCGTCATGATATTACCGCGCGCAACTTGCGTCAGCGCCATGTCTATAACCAGCGGCAGGGAATTTTTTCGCGGGCTGGCAAATGCAATCGGCTGGGTACCGTAGATCGGCACGTTGCCGCCCCACGGCGCCATGGCCTGGGGCGTATTGCCCATGAAAATGACGATGAAACCGGCTTCAGCGATCTTCTCAACATGATGGCCGAGCACGCCGCTATGGTGCGAATTGTGGAAAGCGACGGCAGCGATACCATTGGCGCGCGCTTTTGAAGGGATA
Organism: uncultured Hyphomicrobiaceae bacterium; assembly: GCA_964402825.1. Classification (GTDB taxonomy): domain Bacteria; phylum Pseudomonadota; class Alphaproteobacteria; order Rhizobiales; family Methyloligellaceae; genus UBA2767. The sequence goes on along the minus strand of CAYOEI010000282.1, from coordinate 402 downwards.
TGCTCAATAGCCAGATCGATTGCAGGATAGAAAAAACCGTGCTTCACATCTATCATGAGCGTACCGGACAATTCCTTGATAATTTCCGGTTCAACCATCCCGTCGCATTTGCCGCTTCTGGCCTGCCCGGCATAGGAGGGCACACGCGAAAACCCATGCCCTTTGCGCCCGTCTATTTCCGCCGCGAGAAGAGCTTTGGCAACTGAGCGGGCGTTTTTCTCACTTGTGTTCGCGTTTGAGATCGCCTTGAACACGAGCGTCTCAAGCTCGTCGCAGGTGAAATTCTGGGTTTCGCTCATGATGCAACCAGTTCCTTCAAAACATTGTCGACCGTAATCGTGCTGATCGCCGCGCTTGATTCGACCGTCACGCCGGAAATATGCGGCGTCAGAATAAGATTGG
>CAYOEI010000281.1:0-5453 GCA_964402825.1 uncultured Hyphomicrobiaceae bacterium | reverse complement strand
GTGTCATGAAACATGGCGGCGCGCTCGGATGCCGAATAACCCTTCGAGATTTTCTTGGCCGAATTCCATAGCGTTGTGTAGCTGATGCTGAATTTATCGACCGGGAAATTTGATTCAAACATGCAGCGGTCCGGTCCGAATATTTCGATCATGTGCTCAAAATAACGCCGCCCGGCGACCGCATGTTCATCGCTTGAAGGCGGCAGGGCCCGCGTCTCCCAGCCATATCCATTGATCTCCATATTGAGCCCGCCGAGCTTGGCGACAACATTCGGGCAAGACGCAAGCTCACCGATCATGCCCTTCCAGTCTTCAAACACTTCATCCATTTTGCCCTCATAGGGACCGATGCCGAGTGGCCCGCCAAAATGATCGAGCACAATGACCGTATCGGGGAAGGCGCGGGCAAGGTCGGTCGCATCGGGGATTTGCGGATGGCAGCACCAGACCTCAAAACTCAGATTGCGGGGAGCCAAATGCTTGAATCCAATGCGAAAATCATCGTGCAGCAGCATATGTTCCGGCGGATTGATGCGGTGGTTTCTTACATTTGGCATCTTATGCCATAGCGCCCCCAGCCGAATGCCCCTGAAGCGCCCATTCGCGGCCTCGATATGGGCGTCGAGCACATCGGCCGACAAATCCCCAATTCTCAGATCGACGGTGCCGATGATCCCGGCGGCAACGCGCGCCGGACCATGAGCGCCGGATGCGGATCGCCCGGCGATGTCATTGACGAACTCGGTCTCGCCAACGCAGCGAAAAGCCTCATCTCCTTGCTGTTTGAACTTCGCGCCGCATTCGATGAACACGGTCGAGACAATATTGTGGCCGCCGGAAATATCGTCGAGGATTTCATCCAGCATATAACAGGGCTGGGTGGCCCCGTCCCGTTCGTCCCACAAGTGATGATGCGGATCGCAGATCGGCAGCTCCGGTTCAATCACCTCTTCGGTTCTTAATTCCAGCCAGTCCTGATTTATCGAATGCTTGACCACAGACACACCCCCAGCTTTTCACATTGATAGAGTAACCCCGAGACCGATTGCCTGCTATATCTCCCATACCACAAGTCTTATCATCTGAAACCATAGGGTAGATATTGTGGCGCATGACCGTGACGTTCAGAGCCTCAAAGGTAATCCCGCATGTCCCAGCCCACACCCATCACCGGCGCCGCTCGGCTGGTCTATCTGGCGCTTGGATGGCTGTTCTTTGGTCTGGGCGTTCTGGGTGTTTTTCTGCCGGTTCTGCCGACAACGCCTTTTATGATCCTGGCGCTATGGGCTTTTTCCAATTCCTCATTGAAGCTCAGGACATGGCTTTACACGCACCGCATTTTCGGGCCCTCGCTGCAGCGCTGGCAGGAACATGGGATCATCCCGGCACGCGCGAAGATGGCGTCCATCGGGGCAATGAGCGCGTCATTGGGATATTTGGTCTTTTTCTCTGACCTTGGCTGGCCGTGGCTCACCGCAACGGCGGCACTGATGGCCTATGGCGCTTTTTATGTTCTCACCAAGCCGAGCCGGATTTGAAAAGACTCTAGGCAGCGGCCAGCTTGCTGAAATCACGAAATGAGATCAACCGCCTGGAGTCTTCATCCCACAGGCACAGCGGTATGCAGCGGATGCTTTCCCACAAGGTAATCCGCCCGACGCCTCCCAGTTCAGGATGCTCCCGCAGCACGGCATTCAGCCGGTAAAATGGAATGGCGCTGCAGAGGTGATGCACGTGGTGAATTCCAATATTGGCGGTGAACCAGGCCAGAATGGGGGGCAGGTCATAATGTGAGCTGCCATGAAGGGCTGCTTCGTGACGGTTCCAGTTTTCCTCATGGTCCCAGTGCGTCTCATCGAACTGGTGCTGAACATAAAACAGCCAGACTCCGATCGAGGTCGCCAGCACCGTGACCGGTATCTGTATGATGAGTAATTCCTTTACGCCGGCGAACCACATAACCAGGCCCGCGAAGATCAATATCCCCACATTGGTCGACATGGTTGAGACCCAGGGCGTCCAGCCGCGGCGCATGAGACCAATGGGCAACCGGTGCTGCAGGAAGAACTGATAGGTTGGACCGAGAAGGAACAGCACAAACGGGCTGCGATAGACGCGGTACATAAACTTTTTACGTGGTGAAAGGGCCTCATATTCACGCACGGTGAGCGTATCGATGTCACCCAGCCCCCGGCGATCGAGATTTCCCGAACCGGCATGATGTATTGCATGGGTGCGCTTCCAGAAATCGTATGGCGTGAGCGTGAAAATACCAAGCACGCGGCCCACCCAGTCATTAACGGAGCGTTTTTGAAAGAAAGCTCCATGACCGCAATCATGCTGAATAAGAAACAGGCGCACTAAAAACCCTGCCGCAGGCAGCATCAGTGCGAAGGTAATCCAATAGCTGACATCCAGGGACCACCACATCGCAATCCAGCACAAAACAAACAGAGAAGCCGTGAGGGCGATCTCGAAGATGCTGCGCGCATTGCTTGGTTTTTGATACGGGGCGAGAATTTTAACCCACTGCCGCGCTTCCGGCTTCGTATCCGGGATGGTGTTCTGGGTGTTATTATCCATTTTAAACCTTCGTATTTTATCTTCATTGGCACTGCAAATCTGGCAGTGATTGCCGGTCGGAGCGATGCCTCAAATACACAAAAAACACCGGGATGGTCCATCCCGGTGTACGGACGACAACGTATCGGCGGAATTCCGCCAAAAAATTTATCCCCCCAACAGGCAGGCGCATCTTAAACAGATTCCCTGAAACTACCAGTAAGACATAAGCCCACATGATCGAGCTAAATGTCGCGGGCAGGGCGTGAAAAAAGCACTCCGGTCATATCCGCGCTTTTGTATACCTCTCTCAGGCGGTTGTGTTGGGCGCAGCTCTTTGTCATTGTATATCATTCGAATACTAAATAGATTCGACAACTCTCGCCGCATACGGAAGTTTTGTGCAAATCGGGAATGAATATAACAAGATGAAAAAGCTGATTCCCTTTGCCGCAACAGCACTCCTGACCGCGAGCCTTGGCGCAAACGCCCTTGCCGAAGAAGAAGAAGCCGTTGCGATCGCCGACATTACCGGATCCATCAGCCAGTCCACGCCGGAAGCCGCCAGGGCGCCGGCGATCGAAGACATGAGCTTCGATGAGGCAATCGCCGCGCATATTCTCCAGGCGCTTGGCGATCCTCCAGCAGATGAAGGGCGCATTGCCGGCATATACGCGGCTCTTCGGGCTCTCTATTCCGGCACTGCGGCTCCCATCTGGGTTAGTGAAGCGGGCCCAAACCAGAAGGCGGGGAACGCGGCGAAGGAAATGGCGCGCGCGGATGCCTACGGCCTCGACCCTGAAGCCTATCTCGTACCCGATCCGGGCAGCGCGAACCCAAAACGTTCCGAATTAGCCAAATACGAGCTGGCCATGACGCGCGCCGCTCTCGCTTACGGGCATCATGCCAAGGCGGGCCGGATAGATCCGGCAAAAGTCCGGCACAGCCTCAATTATCCAGAGTCGCTTAAGGACCCTGGAGCATTCCTGGCGTCCTTGCGCACGCGCGATGACATGGCGGAATTGCTGCGCGGCCTGCACCCGAAAAATCCTCAGTTCATAGCTCTGCAAAAGAAGCTCATGGAGCTGCGCGGGGCTGGCGAAGAGAGTGTCACGGCGAAAATTCCCAATGGCCCTGTTCTGCGCGCCGGCATGACCCATAAAAATGTCGCGCTGCTGCGCAAGCGCCTGAATGTTGAAACCCCCGATGGCGGGAAGGCTGATAAATTCGGCGAGAAACTCAAAAACGCCGTCATCGACTTCCAGAAGAAAAAAGGGATGAAGGGCGATGGTGTCGTGGGCGCGGGAACGCGCCGGATGCTCAACACCGGCTCGAACAAGCGGCAAATCCTGCGCATTCTTGTGAATATGGAGCGCTGGCGCTGGCTTCCCGATGATATGAGTGACGGTACCGGGATTTACGTCTGGGCGAATATCCCCGAATTCCGGGTGCGCGTCGTGAAGGGCGGCGAAGTTGTCTTCACCGAGCGCGCGATCGTTGGCAAGCCAGACAAACAGACGCCGGTGTTTTCAGACTCTATGGAGTGGATCGAGTTTCACCCGGTATGGTACGTGCCCAACTCCATCAAGGTCGCTGATATCGCACCGAGCCTGCGCCGCCTGACGAGCACAGTGGTGAGCAAATATCATCTCAAGATCAATTGCGGCGCACTGGGGAGCGACTGGAAAAAGATCGACTGGAACACAACCGACATCCGCAAATGCGGCGTCAGCCAGCCTCCGGGGCCGCGCTCCGTGCTCGGGAATTTCAAGTTCAAGTTTCCGAATGCGCATATCGTCTATATGCACGACACGCCACAGAAGAACCTGTTCAATTCCGCGACGCGCGCTTACAGCCATGGCTGTGTGCGCATTCAGAACCCGCGCCGAATGGCCGAAATCCTGCTGGGCAACGACAAGGGCATGACGTCAACGCGCATTGGCGCGATACTCAACGGCCCGAAGCGGCCATATACGGAAAAGCTGAATACACATGTGCCCGTGCATATGACCTATTTCACGGCGATGTTTGACGATGACGGCGCCTTCAAGACAAAAGCCGATATCTACGGGCATGACCGCCGGCTGGCGCAGGCGCTTACCGGGCAAGGAAACCTGCTTAGCGTTCCTGTCGTCAAGATCAGCCACAAGCGCAAGCCCCGCCCGAAGCGCACGACCCAAAATTCTACCTGGGATCAGCCATTCAGCGCGAACTAGGGTCTTTCTGGTGGTAACAGAAAATCGCCAAGCCACCCGCGCCCCCGGCGCGGGTGGCTTGGCGATAAGATGAAATGCTCTAGGCCGCCCCAAAAGTGTATTCAAAATCGAAAACGCCGCGGGGAGAAACCCGCGGCGTTTTCGATAAACTCAGATCAGAATGTTGCTTGCTCAAGCAACGTGGCTCACATGAGTAAGCTTTTCAATTTCATCTTTGATTTGAAGTTTTTCTCGCTTGAGTCTTGAGAGTTTAAGGCCATCGGCCGATGGCCGCGCCATTTCATACAATATCTGTTTTTCCAACGCTCGGTGTTTATCGCTCAACTCGTTCACATGTGCATCAAGCGCCATCTGCTCCTCCGTTGTCATCAGATTCTCAGGACACTGAGTGTGCCAAATCGCAGACGATTTGTCCAACCCAACGAGGATAAACTGTGTTGAAAATGTGCACACTCCCCTTAACGGGCCGATGCCCTTGCGCGGCAACCAATTCATCGCGATAATTCAGCCGCGGCACATATTTAAGGGGGGCGTGTATGGATACTGAAGAACGACGGCTGCTTCAGGAAAACCTGACCAAGCTCAAACAGGAGCACCGCGATCTTGATGGGGCAATTGATGCACTGGAGAAATCCGGCCAGGGTGAACCATTGCAACTGAAAAGACTGAAGAAAA
>CAYOEI010000280.1:0-4856 GCA_964402825.1 uncultured Hyphomicrobiaceae bacterium | reverse complement strand
AAGAAGGTGTCGGATCTTAAGGGCAAACGCGTCGCACATGTGACCCCGTCGTCCAATTCCGGCAACCAGGCGCCACGCGCCCTGTTCAAGTCGATGGGAGTTGTTCCGGGCAAGGATTACAAGGTCACCTATTCCGGCAAGCATGACAATTCGATCATGGGTGTGGCGAATAATGACTATGATGCGGCGCCCGTCGCCTCGAGTGTTCTTGACCGTATGGTCGATAAGGGCGTGGTGGACCGGAGCAAGTTGCGAATCATCTGGGAGTCAAAACCCTTCCCGACAACTTCTTATGGCTATGCCCACAATCTGAAACCGGAATTGCAGAAGAATATACGTGATGCGTTCATCACCTTCGACTGGAAGGGTACCAGCCTCGCCAAGGAGTTTGGCCGTAAATCCGACCGCTTCATTGCTATCACCTTCAAGGAACAGTGGGTGGACGTTCGCGCCATTCAGAAGGTCAACGGAACCGTCTATACCGACGAAGCCATGCGGGGCCTGAAGCTCAAGAAGAAAAAGAAGAAAAAGAAGAAATAAGGCCTGGCATCAGTCTTATAAAGCGCGGCAAAAGCTGCACGCGCATATCGGGGCCGCAACCGGGCAAATTCAGTTGGTTGCGGCCCCGGCACTGAGGGGGAATTATTGAATGCTTGCGATCAGTGGGCTCACCAAAACCTATGACACTGGAACGGCGGCGCTCCGCAATGTGTCGATAACCATCGATGAGCCCCAGGTGGTCGCCATTATCGGTCCGTCGGGGGCTGGAAAAAGCACGCTTATCCGGTGCATCAACAGGCTTGTTGAGCCAACTTCCGGCAGCGTCGAGTTGAATGGCGAGGTCCTGACCGCGCTCAGCAATAAAGAGCTGCGCAGGGCGCGCCGCCATATCGGCATGATTTTCCAGGAATATAATCTGGTCGAACGGCTGACAGTGATGGAGAATGTCCTCTCGGGCCGTCTGGGTTATGTCAGTTTCTGGCGCGCTTACCGCCGTAATTACCCGCCCGCCGACGTCTCGGCCGCGTTCCACCTGCTGGAGCGGGTTGGGCTGGAGGGCTACCACGACACACGCGCCGATTCTCTCTCAGGCGGCCAGCGCCAGCGCGTTGGGATCGCCCGCGCCCTCATTCAAAAGCCCGAGCTGTTACTGGTTGATGAGCCGACCGCGAGCCTCGACCCGAAAACCGGACGCCAGGTGATGCGCATCCTGGTTGAACTTGCGCATGAGCATAACACGCCAACGCTGATCAACATTCACGATGTTCAACTTGCCAAAACCTTCGCCAACCGGGTGATCGGCATGCGGGACGGCGAGATCGTATTCGATGGCAAGCCGAAGCAGCTGACTGAAAAGGTGCTGACCAGCATTTATGGAGAAGAAGACTGGAGCACCGAGGCCGCTGACGCTGATGACGCTGACGCTGATGAGGATGATGCACCTCTGGCATTGGTGGCTAAGAAGGCGAAGACAGTGAAGGCATCGAAGAAATGAGCACCGGGTCAACATCGCCCCCTGCCCACTGGAGCCGTCCTCCCCTGATCAAAGCCACTTGGGCCCGGCACACCTTAACCGTGCTGGTACTGCTCTATCTGGTCTGGTCCTTAAACTCTCTTGAAGTGGACTGGGGGCGGGTATCGAAGGGCTTGCCTCGAGCGGCAGATATTTTCTCCCGCATGATCCCGCCGGATTTCTCGCGCTGGGAGCTTTTATCCCGGGGCATCATCGAAAGCCTGGAGATGGCTTTTGCCGCCACGATTGCCGGCATGGTGATAGCGATTCCCCTTGGTCTGTGCGCCGCAAGCAATCTGGTGCCAAAGCCTGTTTATCTAATTGCCCGCTCCATTATCGTGGTCACCCGGACTTTCCATGAAGTGATCGTTGCAATCTTTTTCGTAAAAATATTCGGCTTCGGGCCACTGGCCGGCGTCCTGACCCTGATCGTCGCCTCGATCAGCTTTCTGGGGAAAATGCTTGCCGAAGATATCGAGAATATGAGCCCCGGGCAGATCGAGGCCATCAAGGCCACCGGAGCAAGCTTTCCCAAAATGCTGATATACGGCGTTGTCCCGCAAATTCTGCCGCGCTATCTCGGCGTATCGATCTATCGCCTGGACGCCAATATTCGTCACTCAACGGTTGTCGGCATTGTCGGCGCGGGCGGCATAGGCCAGACCCTGTCTGCTTCCTTCTCGCGCTATGATTATGATTTCTCCCTGGCAATCCTGCTGGCAATCATCGCCCTGGTGTTTATCGGCGAGTTCTTCAGCAGCTGGGCGCGGGGGAAACTGAGATGACCGGCCCGGACGCGCTTCAAGCGCGCTACCCCGAAATCTGGCGTAAATATACGCCCCGGCAAAATGCGATCCGGATGCTCTGGTATATGGGCGTGGTGTTCGTGGCCGTCTGGTCAGTCCGCCATCTCGACATTCCCTGGTTCTACTTCCTTGACGCCCATGTGCAGGCCATGGACCTGGGCGTTCGCATGTTCCCGCCTGACTGGTCCCATATAGACGAAGTCATTGACCCGCTGCTGGAGACAATACATATCGCCACGCTCGGCACCATCGTCACATTCTTCATCGCCTTCCCGACAGCTTTCCTGGCCGCGCGCAACACCACGCCCAACACCACAACATGGCTGATCGGAAAATTCATTCTGGTCTCGACCCGGTCGGTTAACACGGTTGTCTGGGCGCTTTTGTTCGTCGCCATTTTCGGCCCCGGCCCGGTGGCGGGCGTTTGGGCCATCGCTTTCCGCTCCATCGGTTTTGTCGGCAAACTGATTGCCGAAGCCATCGAAGAAATTGACCACGGTCCGGTGGAGGCCATTGAAGCAACCGGGGCATCGCGCCTGCAAGTCCTGCTGATGGGGGTACTGCCCCAGGTGTTGCCCGTGGTCTACGGCACCATCGTATATCGCTGGGATATCAATATCCGGGAATCGACGGTGCTGGGATTTGTCGGCGCCGGCGGGATCGGCATTCAGCTTTACTCGTCCATCAACCAGTTTGCGTGGAGTCAGGTTTCACTGATGCTGTCGCTCATCCTGATTGTGGTGATTGTCTCGGAATTCGTCTCGGCCACCGTCCGCCGCTGGATAACCTAGGGTCTAGTTGCAGGCTCGCACGCAGTGGACCAAATCGCCGGCGCGGCTTTGATCCTGCCCTGATAGAGCCAGTGCATCCGCACATGCCCTGACGCATGACCCGGCAGTGCTGAAAAAAGCGGGCGAGGCATTTTTGTTAGTGCAGGCGTTCTGACAGCTCGCATCGCCTTTGTTGCACGAGACCAGACACTTTGCCATGCTCTGCTCCTGTGCAGGCGTCAGCTTTTCCTGAGCCCTGACAGAGGTCGTGGACCCCGCCACAAAGAGAGTGGCGAACGCTACGGCGAATAAGACGCATAGAATTGAATACGAGAGATCGCGCACCCTGAACCGTTCGGTCTGAAACATCCTATTCTCCATTTTTACATTGCCCGAAGCCTGTTCGCTCCGCTTCGGGTTATTTGTTTTTCCCTATCGGCACCGGCCAATGACATTGCGTCCAGCGATGGCGCCGAACCGGTCGAGTTCGATCCTCAACCGTTTTCCTTTACGGCAGCCCTCGACGAATATTTTCGCGGCGGTCATTCCATTCCTCTCGAACTGTCTCAGTATTTTTCTCACCCTGCGCGATGGACAATCGCCAAGCCGGTGTTCGGAGATGGTTTCACCATATTTCGTCAGCTCCAGCCGGAGACGCGAGCCCCCTTCACAAACCTCGGCGACGAAACCACTGGCTCTGTCCTCAATAATTCGAACCCGGTCATAGCCCATATCGCGCAGCTTGATCACCAGATTGGCCGCGCTCAGCGGTAATTCGCAACGCCCTATTGTCCGCTCGCCGACGATCTCACCAAAGCGGTTCATGCTGATCTCATAGCGTTGCGCTTCGCGGCACGCATGGGCGATATAACGCGGAAGGTTCCGGTCTATGATGTTTATGCGCGTGAAACCGTAACGTGCCAGCAGGGCGGGGATTGTGGCCGGATGTATCGGCGGATCGCATCTCCCAACCCGGCGTTCTTGCTTAATTACGCCATCCCTTCCGACCAGCAGCGCCACCGCATCACTCTGCCGGCACGCTTTGACCGCGAAATTCCCCCGGCGTTCGCGGCTGGTACGCACCCGGCTGAAACCCTGTGCCCGCAGCAGCGCCGCGATATCATATTGAGTGAGATTGCCGCCACACCGGCCCAGAACCTTTTTCTGCTGTATGTCTCCAAATTGGTCCAGAAACACCCGGAAGCGCCGATTGCCACGGCAGGCCGCCGCGACGAATCCGGCGCCATCGGGTCCCAGCTGAATATTCCGGAAACCTTTTTGAAGCAGTAATTTCCGGGCGCTCTGGAGATTTACCGCCGCGCGGCATTTACCAATCTCATTTGCCCGGCGAATGCGTCCATCGAAAGCGATTTCCACATCGTACCTAATTCCATTCTTACAAGCCTCGGCTCGCGCTTTAGTCAGCTTTTTACTGGTGATTTTTATATCGCTGTATCCGTTTGCGGATAAGGAACCCAGGATCACGCCATCGGACACCCCAAACTCGATCCGGAATTGAGCCTGATGAACAAGCGTTTCATTGAATGAGGCCTCAGGTTTGGCCAGGAATGGATATGCCGAAGCATGATCCGCCACGAAAAGAAACATAACTGCGACAGCAAGCCCGATACCCTTCGCCACAATGACCTCCCACTCAAATTGTTTCGCTCAGGATCGTATTCGCCCTGCTGTGCGCGCCCAAAAGCATGGCCGCCCGAATGCCCCTTCAGCGTTAGCTGTTCTCTATCGAAGTCGCAACACGGTATG
>CAYOEI010000279.1:0-4392 GCA_964402825.1 uncultured Hyphomicrobiaceae bacterium | reverse complement strand
ATACCAGATGGCGGGGTAAGCGGTGTTGCACATGCCGATGTCGAACAAACTCACATCCATGTCGCGCCCTGCCCCGCTCGCCCGCGCCCCCGTCAACCCGGCGAGTAGCGCGTAGGCGAGCGCCAGGCCCGTCATCTGATCGACAACCGAGAGGCCAAAACGCGTCGGCGGCGTATCCGGCTCGCCCGTCAGGGCAAAATATCCCGCCTCCGCCTGCATGAGATAATCAAAACCCGGCCAGCTGGCCCGCGACCCTTCCCGGCCATAGGCAGAGAGATGGGCGCAGACGATTTTGGGGTTGAACTCTTTCAGCGCCTCGTAAGTCAGGCCGAGTTTCTCCGGCACATCGCCGCGCAGGTTCGAGGCGACCGCATCGGCGCTTTTCACCAGATCACGGAACACCTCGCGCCCCTCAGGCTTTGAAAGATCAAGCCCAAGGCTTTTCTTGTTGCGATTATAGGCGTGGAAGAATTCAGAATCTTCCGGCGTGAAGAAATATGGCCCGACATCGCGGGCGAAATCGCCGCCCGTATTGGGATTCTCGATCTTGATGACTTCCGCGCCCTGATCGGCCAGAAATAAAGTGCCGAAAGGCCCGGCGCCATATTGCTCGACCGCCAGCACACGGACGCCTGCAAGAGGTAACGGTGCGCTCATCCCTATACCGGATATTTCTCAACCAGCTGCTTGGAGATGATGAGGCGTTGCAGCTCATTGGTGCCCTCGCCTATCGCCAGCAGCGGCGCATCGCGATAATAGCGCTCGATGTTGAATTCCTTGGAAAAACCGTAGGCGCCATGAATCCGCATGGCTTGCGCCGAGTTCTCCATCGCCGCTTCACTGGCAAACAGTTTCGCCATCCCTGCTTCAAGATCGCACCTGCCGCCTTCATCATAGGTGCGGGCCGCCTGCTCGGTCAGCAACCGCGCCGCCTCGACCCGGGTGGCCATATCGGCAAGTTTGATCTGTATGGACTGGTGCTGGCAGATGGGTTTGCCAAAGGTTTTGCGCGATTGCGCATAGGCAAGTGACTCTTCAAGACACACCCGCGCCAGCCCGACACCACGCGCCGCAATGTTGATCCGGCCCTGTTCCAGCCCGTTCAGGATCTGTTGCAAACCTCTGCCTTCCTCGCCGCCGATAAGATTTTTAACCGGTACCCGGACATCGGTGAATTCGATGCCGCACGTGTCGACGCCGCGATAACCGATCTTGTCCAGTTTTGATGGCTTGTACCCTGCTTGCCTTGGCACCATCACCAGGCTCATGCCCTTATGCGCCGGTTCCGCCTTGGTATCGGTCTTCACCAGCACGGCCAAAATGTTGCCTTTCAGTGAATTTGTGATCCACATTTTAGAGCCGTTGATTACATATTCATCACCATCGCGGTCAGCGCGGGTGCGAATGCCCTGAAGATCGGTTCCGGCATCCGGCTCGGTCAGCCCGATACCGCCGCGCAACTCGCCGGACGCGAATTTCGGCAGATATTCCTGCTTCATTTCTTCCGAGCCAAATTGCTCCACGGCGCGCGCCATAACCAGATGCGCCCCGATGATGCCGCTCACCGACATCCAGACAAACGATATCTCTTCCATAATTTTTGCGAAGGTGGTGCAGGAAAGCCCCAGCCCGCCATATTCGGAAGAGATCGTGGTGCCGAACAGTCCAAGCTCGGCCATCTTGTCGGCAATCTCCTGCGGGTATTCATCGCGCGCCTCAAGATCGTGCGCGTAGGGCGCCACGTCACGCCTGAGGAATTCCCGCACACTATCGAGGATCAGCGCCTCGTCTTCTTCGGATGTGATATTTCGTCGTTGATCCATTGCTTTAAGTCCTCTTGCTTTGGCTCAAAGCCATGACAGCGGAAATTGAATTGGCCTGCTCCAGCGCCAACAGTTGGTCGGCCAGGCGCAGCGCCTTATCTTCACCGAGATACGGTACACACAAGCCGTTGAACTTAGTTCGAAATTCGTCATCGGCAAGAAAATTGTCCGGCTCGCCCCTGGGCACGGCTACGAAGGCTTCATACTCGCCCTTCGCCGTCCTGATGCGGGTGACGCCGCTCATATTGGCCGGGAACTCGGCTTGCGCGCGTTCATCCACCACCGTACTCACCTTGGCGGTCAGCGCGAGTGTCGTTTCATCATTCAGATGCGTTTTATAGTCATCCCATGCGAGGCCGCCCTCCCGCCGCGCCACCGCCGCGCAGAATGGCATGGAGAATTGGCCGTCCACGATGCTTTTCGGATTGGTCTTGTCATCCGGCCCGCCGATAATTTTCCAGCCCGTCTCCGGCACGCCGATTTCAACTTCTTCGACGTCGGACGCGCTGAACCCGTGCTCCTTCATAAGTGAAATTATCCCGTCGATTGCCGCATGGGAGTAGCGGCAGGAGGGATATGGCTTCACCGCAATCCGCATTGTCTCCCATGTCTCGCCGAGCCCGGCGATCACTTTATCTGGCTCTGATTTGGGTGAGTAGGCATGCAAGAAACCATACCGGCCCTCGAAGGCTTCCTCCGGACCCTTAAAACCTTCCCCCGCCATCACCGCGCAAATGAGACCGTTCTGCGCCGCCTGCCCCACATGGGACCTTTTCGTCCAGGCGCCTTCGGTGAGGAACTCCATGGTCCCCGCTGCCTGAGAGAGCGCAATGCCGAATGCGCTCTGGATTCCTTTAGCATCAAGAGAGAGCAGTTTGCCCGCGGCTGCCGCCGCGCCAAACACGCCACAAGTGGCCGTGGGGTGGAAGCCCTGGTCATAATGAGCGGTTGGATTGAGCGCGAGGGAAAGTCTGATCTGCACTTCATAACCAGCGACCACGGCGGCGATGAGTTCCTTGCCCGAAGCATCACACATTTCCGCCGCCGCGAGGGCCGCCGGCACAATCGGCGCCGAAGAATGAATGGAGCCTTCCGCATGGGTGTCATCAAAATCGAGAGAGTGGGCCAGCGTGCCATTGATGAGCGCGGCCGCTGTGGGCGCATAGCTCGCGTCATCTCCCATGACGGAGCATTCACCCTGCGCCAATCCAAGTTTTTCAACCGCTGAAATGAGACTGGGTGTCGACTCCGCGTCATTGCGTGCCCGGATGATATTGCCCGTGATGTCGAGTATCAGGCGCTTTGCCCGCTCAGCGACCTCAGGGGGTAAATCCTCATAACGCAGTTTCGCGGCAAAGGATGCCACCTGCTTCGTGATTTGTGCCATGCGCTGGTCTCGCTCGTTTCATCGTGTCTGTTACATGAGAGCTATCATGTTCCTGAACGAGGGCGGCGACAATAGGCGAGTGCGCAGAACAGATGTGGCGGGCATAGGCATCGGGGGTTAGATCATACATAATATACTGACATCGCGCCGGCAGCCACGGCCAGCACAACCATGAGAATCAGAAGCATCTTCAGGTACCGCATTTCATAATCACCTTATATTCAAACACAACACTGAATTGGTCGCTTCGGCCTCCGAAAAGGTTCAAAAGAAGAAGAGAAAAATGCCGCAGAGCGCCAACGGAGAAATAGCAGACCTGATAATACGCAATGCCATTCTCATCGATGGGACCGGCGCGCCGGGTCTGCCTGGCGATCTGGCGGTGACCGGAAACCGCATCTCAGCAATCGGCTCATCGCTTGATTGCAACGCGGCGGATGAAATTGATGCTGGCGGCAAAGCCCTCTCCCCGGGATTTATTGACGCGCATACCCATGACGACCGGGCGGTGCTCGTCGACCCCGCCATGAGTTGCAAGATCAGCCAGGGCGTCACCACCGTTGTAACCGGCAATTGCGGCATCTCCATCGCGCCTGTCACCATAAATGAGCGCCCGCCGGGGCCGCTCGATCTCATATGCCCTAACCCATCGGATTTTTTCCCAAGCTTCGCGGAGTATTTCGCCGCGCTGGAAAAGTCGCCGCCAACCGTGAATGTCATTGCCCAGGCCGGGCACGCATCGCTGCGGGTGGGCGCCATGGACAGATTTGACAGGGCCGCCAGCGAAGACGAAATCGAGCAGATGAAGGCGCTGTTGCGCCAGGCGCTGAAAGATGGCGCAGCAGGTCTTTCAACCGGGCTTTATTACCCTCCGGCCAACGCCGCACCAACCGAGGAAATCGAGGCTTTGGCCCATGTTCTGCATGAAGAGGGCGGATTCCATTCCACCCATATGCGCGATGAGGCTGACGGCGTCGTCCTCTCTTTGGAAGAAACTTTCCGCATTGGCCGCACCGCGCAGGTGCCGATCATCATCTCGCATCACAAATGCGTCGGTTTGGCCAATCACGGCCGCTCCGGCGAAACGCTTGGCTTGATCGATGCGGCGCGCGCCAAACAGCAAATCGGCCTCGACGTCTATCCTTATGTGGCCTCCTCCACGATATTGAATAAAGACCGGGT
>CAYOEI010000278.1:0-5191 GCA_964402825.1 uncultured Hyphomicrobiaceae bacterium | reverse complement strand
ACGAGCAGGCAACCCTGTCCCGCGTTGCCGGTGATTTGCTGGATTTAGGTTATTGTCTCGATGGCATCTTCGATGAGCTGGCCGAGATCAGCAGGAGGCACCCGCAAGTCTAAAAATAATTAACCGCATTGGTGCGGTTATACCCATTTGGAAGGGGCCAGCATTGCGCTGGCCTCTTTTTTTGGGGGCTGGCCAAAAGGTGCGGGTGCTCATCGTCCGAAGAAATAGGGCGCATCTTTGCGCAAATACATTCGCAAATGACGCTGAAACAGCAGCTAGTGGTGGGGTAGACAGTGGGGTGTAATGATCAATGTATAAAATAAATCATGTTATATCAGTAGTATAAATGCATAAAGTGGCGGAGATAGATGAATCGGAAGCATTTGCAGCTGAGTATGCGATGATACAGTTGACACTGGTGATCGGACTGGTTGGCGCGGCGCTGATCGCGGCGTTTGGTTATTTCATCGCCCGCAGCTTCTCAAATCCCATCATCTCCATGACTGGCGCAATGCAACAGCTTGCCGATGGCAACATGGAAACTGAAGTGCCGGCCCAAGACCGTAAAGACGAGATTGGCGACATGTCCTGCGCGGTTCAGGTGTTCAAGGAGAATGCTATCCGGAACAAGGAACTGGAAGCTGACCAGGAGAAACAAAAACAGATTGCCGAGGAAGAAAAGCGCAAAACTATGAATGCTCTCGCCGATGACTTCGATGCCAGTGTCGGCGGTATCGTCGAGACCGTCTCTTCGGCCTCAGCGGAGCTGAACAGCACGGCGCAATCCATGGCCAGCATTTCGGAAGAAACCAGCAGCCAGGCCACCGCCGTTGCCGCGGCTTCGGAAGAAGCTTCCGCAAATGTCCAGACGGTTGCTTCGGCGACCGAGGAAATGACAGCCTCTATTTCCGAGATCAACACCCAGGTGGCCCAGGCTTCGGAAATCTCGAAACAGGCGGTTGAGAATGTTGCAAAAACGACCAAACAGATGGATGAGCTGGCGGCGACCGCCGACAAGGTCGGCGAAGTTGTCTCGATGATTTCCGATATCGCGAAGCAGACCAACCTGCTGGCCCTCAACGCCACGATTGAATCCGCACGGGCGGGTGAAGCGGGTAAAGGTTTCGCGGTCGTGGCTTCGGAGGTCAAGGCGCTGGCTAATGAGACGGCCAAGGCCACCGAGGAAATCGCCGAGCATATCCAGAAAATCCAGACCGCGACCAAAGGCGCCGTCATCTCCATTGACGATATCGGCACGGTGGTCAAACAGCTGGAGGAAACCTCGATCGCGATTGCCGCGGCAATGGAGGAACAGGGTGCAACGACGCAGGAAATTTCCCGCAACGTGCAGGAAGCTGCAACCGGCACCCAGGAAGTGACGTCCAGCATCGCCGGCGTGACCCAGGCCTCGCAGGAAGCGGGAGCGGCGTCGGGCGAAGTGACCTCCGCCGCGAGCGAACTCTCGCAGCAGGCGGAGCTGATGAAGTCGGAGGTCGAAAAGTTCCTCAATCAGGTCCGCGCGGCCTGACCCTTTTTCGCTGGAACTTTTTTGAGAAATACTGTCCGTTGCCCTGACGCTGAACAGCGTTAGCCGCAGCGGGCAGTTTTTATTTCAGCACCGAATGATCTTTCGCATCGGCAGCCACCTGCACTTTCAGCATCTTGTCCGGTTTATCGACGGCGCCATTACGCGCCCGGTCACCCAACTTGATCTTATCAACATGCTCCCTGCCGCGGATGACCTGACCCCAAACCGTATAACTGCCGTTTAAATGCGAGGCCGGCGCCAGGCAGATAAAGAATTGGGAGTTCGCACTGTGCGGATTTGCGGTACGCGCCGCTCCTATCGTGCCCTGGATGAACGGTGTTTTTGAAAATTCAGACCTGAGATCGGGGTATTTTGACCCGCCCCTGCCCGTGCCGTCCGGATCGCCCGTCTGGGCCATGAAGCCCTCCATGACACGGTGGAAGACGATACCGTCATAAAAGCCTTCACGCGTTAGCTTCTTCACCCGGGCCACATGATTTGGCGCCAGATCAGGACGAAGTTGAATGGCCACCCTCCCCGATTTCAAATCGATATAGAGGATGTTTTCCTTATCAAGCGCGGCGCTCTGGGCGTGAGCGCCGGTTACGGCAAACAGGCACAGGACCAGCGTTAGCAAAAAATTGTGGAATGATTTCATGGTAATCCCGATTTCTAGCGGCCAAATCTGTCAGCCAGTCTTTCCCCAACCGATTGAGGCACAAAAGATGACGCATCGCCGCCCATGGAAGCTATCTGACGCACCAGCGAACTGGCGATATGCCTCACTTCGGGAGACGCGGCCAGAAAAACGGTTTCAATGTCCGGCGCCATTTGCGCATTCATGCTTGTCATCTGTATCTCGTAGTC
Organism: uncultured Hyphomicrobiaceae bacterium; assembly: GCA_964402825.1. Classification (GTDB taxonomy): domain Bacteria; phylum Pseudomonadota; class Alphaproteobacteria; order Rhizobiales; family Methyloligellaceae; genus UBA2767. Next base: position 2,796 of record CAYOEI010000278.1, on the reverse strand, counting down.
AAAATCACCCGAATCGCGCAATCCACGAATGATCACATCTGCGCCAACATCACGCGCCACAACCACACTCAGATTATCAAAGGTCTGCACGTCGATCGTGATGCCGGTCTTTTTGCTCACCAGCGCAGCTTCCGCTTTCAGCATGTCGACGCGGTCCTCGACCGTGAAAAGCGGTTTTTTACCGTGATGGACGCCAACGGCGATGACAAGTTTGTCCACAAATTTTGCCGCCCGCGTGATGATGTCCATATGGCCAAGCGTAAGCGGATCGAAACTGCCAGGATAAAAGCCGGTGTGGGCCATGCGCTAACTTCCTCAATATCGCGTATCTGTTTGATCTGAAACTTTTTAAGCGCGCCGGGCCGCAGCGAGCCACAGGCCGCCACAGATGAGCAGTGCCCCGGTAATGCTGTCCGCCAGCCGGATACGCTTTTGCGTAATCCAGCCCTTCGCTGTGCCGGCCAGGACCGCGTAGGTGCTGTCTATTGCCGTGACAATCACGATGAAGGCAATTGCGAGCAGCCAGAGCTGGCTTGCAATTGGTGCATCCTGGTTCACGAATTGCGGAAAAAAGGCCCCGAGAAACAACAGCGTCTTGGGGTTGGACAGGGACACCGCCAGCCCTTGCCAATACCAGTTGCGCCTGGACGTTACCGGCGGCTCAAAAGCGGGCTCCCGCCTCCAGACCTTCCAGATACGGCTGGCTCCCAGCCATATCAGATAGGCCGCGCCCGCCCAGCGCAGAATGTCGAACCATTCCGCCACCAATGCCATCACCGAACTCATGCCAAGCGTTGCGCCGGTCACGAGCAGCACGACGCCGCTTATGCCCCCAGCGACCGTCAACAACCCGGCCCTCAGTCCATGAGACGTTCCATTGGCGATAATCAGCGACACGCTCGGGCCCGGCGTCGCCGCGAGAACGGCGCTTGCCAGCACAAAGGCTAAGAAGAGTTCTATCGACATTGTGGTTTCCTTCAAGTTGCGCTTGTTACGCTACTCCGAGGTGCGTCATGCTGCAATTTAGGTCATGGGTTCATAAATAACCTAAAGGTCAGTGCTTTGTTCGGGAGTTTCGTCACCGCTCCCGGCGTCCCCTTCAGGGTCTTGGTCGCTTCCCTCTTCTTCGGGCCCCTCTTCTTCGGGCCCTTCTTCTTCGGGTATCCCTTCCACGTACATAACGCGCTCGCTTTCGGCGGTATTGAAGATTGTAACGCCCTGGGTCGAGCGCCCGATGATGGAGATTTGTTCCACCCGCACGCGAATGAGTTTTCCGGCGTCGGTCACCAGCATGATCTGGCCGCCCTCCTCGATGGGGAAGGAAGCAACGAGCGGCCCGTTGCGCTCATTGACCGTCATGGCAATGATACCTTTGCCGCCCCGGCCCGACACGCGGTATTCATAAGCGGAGGAGCGTTTGCCGTAGCCGTTTTCCGAAATCGTCAAAATGAACTGTTCATAAGCGCCCAGCTCGGCGTAACGCTCCGGCGTCAGCTCGGCGCGTTCGGTTACTTCTGAATCGGCCAACTCTTCCTCGGGCATGTCAGGCTCGCCGGTCGCCGCACGCCGTATCGCATTGGCCTGGCGAACATATTCCGCCCGCTCCGCCGGGCTCGCACCCACATGGCGTAAAATCGCCATTGAGATGAGACGGTCATCTTTGTCGAGCCTGATGCCCCGCACACCCGTTGACGTGCGGCCCGAAAACACCCGCACATCGCTCACCGGGAAGCGAATCGCCTTGCCCGCAGATGTGGTCATCAGCACATCGTCATTTTCGGTACAGATGTCGACGCGGTGAATCTGGTCGCCCTCGTCAAGCTTCATGGCGATCTTGCCGTTCTGGCGCACCTCAACGAAGTCGGAGAGCTTGTTGCGCCGGACATTGCCGGTCTGGGTCACAAACATGACGTCGAGCGAACTCCAGGAAGCTTCATCCTCCGGCAGCGGCATGATGGTGGTGATGCGTTCATCGGTTTGCAGCGGCAGTAAATTGATAAGCGCCTTGCCGCGCGCCTGCGGGGCGGCGAGGGGGAGCTTCCACACCTTCATTTTGTAGGCCATGCCGCGCGAGGAGAAGAACAGCACCGGGGTATGGGTATTGACGATGAACACGCGGGTGACGAAATCTTCATCGCGGGTCGCCATTCCAGCGCGGCCCTTGCCGCCGCGGCGCTGTGCCCGGTAGGTCGAGAGCGGCACGCGTTTGATGTAGCCCTTGTGCGACACGGTCACGACCATGTCTTCGCGCGCAATCAGATCTTCATCATCGACCTCAGGGCCACCTTCAACAATTTCGGTGCGGCGCGGCGTTCCGAACTCTTCCATGATCTCGGTAAGTTCGTCTTTCACGATGCCGATTATCCGTGCGCGGGAGCGTAAAATATCAAGGTAATTCTCAATTTTTACCCCGAGCCCCTTGAGTTCTTCGCCAATTTCATCGCTCCCCAAGGCGGTCAGGCGCTGAAGGCGCAGCTCAAGGATTGCGCGCGCCTGCTCTTCGGAGAGCCTGCACGTGCCTTGCGCGGAGACCTTGTGGCGCGGGTCGGCGATCAACTCGACGAGCGGCGCCATGTCGCCAACCGGCCATTCGCGAGCAATGAGTGCGGCGCGGGCGGTTGCCGGATCTGGAGATTTACGGATAAGCGCAATCACCTCATCGATATTGGCGACGGCGATGGCGAGACCCACCAGAATATGGGCGCGGTCGCGCGCCTTGCTAAGCAGAAACTTGGTGCGGCGGCTGACAACGACTTCGCGGAAATCCGTAAAAGCCTTCACCAGATCCTTCAAATT
>CAYOEI010000277.1:0-5315 GCA_964402825.1 uncultured Hyphomicrobiaceae bacterium | reverse complement strand
GGATTGGCCGCCGATATATACGAAGACGGCATCTTCCTCACCGGTGGCGGGGCGCTGCTCGATAAGATCAGCACGCGGCTGTCACGCGAGACCGGGGTCAAATACAACACGCCTGAAGATCCATTGCGCTGTGTCGCGATTGGAACCGGGCTTGCATTGGAGAGGTTGGACGATATCAAGGATTTGCTGGCGCACGTGCAGTAGCACGCACGCGCTGGGTCTCAATGCGCGACACTCGCGCTTGAAGAGTGTGTAGGTATGAGGAGAAAACGCACTGCAAATAGAGTGCATGGCAGGAAACATTCGCCGATAGGCGGGTGGCTGCTCTTCTCGTTGTATTTTGCATGCATTGTCCTGCTTGTTTTCAGCCGGCTGGAAAATAGCCAGATACGTCACATGCGGGGTCTGCATTGCGATCTCGCCTCTCCTGTTCTGCAAGCGGCTACGCAACCGGCTATCTATGCACAGCGCAGTAGAGAGCAGCTGGTCGATTATCTGGACTTGTTCGATGAACTTGACCGCCTGAAGGAAGAAAACCAGAAATTGCGCCATTGGCGCTGGCAGGCGCAGCGCCTGGAGCGGCGTCTGGTCCATATGCGTGCGTTGCTGACCGCCGTCGAAGAGCCGGCTCTCGACTATAAGACCGGATATGTGATTGCCGATGCGCGCGGTCCTTTTGCGCGCAGCGTGCTCATCAATCTGGGGCGATCGCATGGCGTGAAGAACGGATATGCCGTCATCAATGGTGACGGCTTTGTCGGGCGGATCGTGCATTCGGGTGAAAACGCTTCGCGTGCCATCCTCCTGAGTGATCTGAACAGCAGGGTGCCCGTCCTGGTAGGTCCGGCAGCCGTGCGCGCTGTGCTGGTCGGAGATAACTCCGGGCAGCCGCATCTTGAGTTCCTGCCCAACAGCGCGGCCGTTTATGAGGGAGACGAAATCACAACCTCAGGTCATGGCGGAATGTTGCCCCGCGGCCTGCAAACTGGCGTGGTTGTGGCAGACGGTGCCAAGGGGTATCGCGTTCGTCCCCATGCAGCGTTGGCTGAGTTGGAATATGTCAGCGTGCTGATCTTTGACTCGCCCGTTGTCGTTGCGCGCGACAGGCCCGTTGCGCGCGGCGAACAGGTCGTGTCCGGCACAAGAATTAAGCCGAATGACGGAGCCCTCCAGAAGCGCCATGCAAAGATAAGGGCGCATACGAAAACGCAGTGATTGAAAGTTTGGGTGTGACAAAAGGATTTTTTCCCAGTCTGGTTCTTCTGCTGGCCGTGGTGGTTGCAGCTGTGCCTTGGGCATTGCCGGTGGCGGCTGGATTCGTTTTACCGCTTCAGTTGATTATTCTTGTCTTCGCCCTGAGTTTGCAGCGCAAATACGAATTGCCAACTCTCACTGTATTTGCCGCAGGGCTTCTCATGGATGTCCTGACGGCAGGCCCGCTTGGTTATTGGGCGATCATTTTTCTGATCACCCACACGCTTGCCCGGTTTTTCGTACGGCGTACCATGCCGATTTCCTTCCTCATGCTCTGGGTCGCATTTGCCGCCACAGCTGCAACCGCATCGATCACGGGCTGGGCCCTGGCTTCTCTTTATTTCGTACGTCTGATCGATTGGCAGCCAATGTTGATCGGGGCGACGGCGGCCATCGCGCTGTTTCCACTCATATCATGGCCACTGCGCCGTTCCCTTGGGCTCATGTCTCGCAGGGAAACCTTGGGGAGGCGGCGCTAAGCTCATGTCCCTGCCGCAAGATCACAAACGCCGCAGAGCGCGCTTTACTCGCCGGCTTTTGATGCTTGGCGCAGGGCAGGTCGGGCTTTTTGGCCTGCTTGGGTGGCGGCTGCGTCAGCTTCAGGTTGTCGAAGGCGCAAAATACAGCCTGCTGGCTGAAGAGAACCGCATCAACATTCTATTGCTGGCCCCCGAACGCGGTCTCATTTTTGACCGGTTCGGCAAACCGGTTGCATCGAATAAGGATCGTATGCGGGTGTTTATCGTGCCTGAGCTCACCGATGATCTTAACTCATCTCTCGACCGGCTGGAGCGGGTTATCGATATCTCATCACGCGTTCGACAGCGCGTACTCCGGCTGGCGCGCCGGCAAAGCCCGTATGTGCCAATTGTCGTGGACGACAAGCTGAGCTGGCGGCAATTTGCTGAGGTGAATGTCCTTGCCCCCAACCTGCCCGGTGTGCAGACCGATATCCTTTCGGTCCGGCGCTATCACGGCGGCAATGACATGGCGCATATCATTGGATATGTGGGCGCCGCGGGCAAGGAGGAGGTAAGAGATCATCCGGTTACGCGTCTGCCTGGATTCCGTGTCGGCAAGGCCGGTGTCGAGCGTGGCTTTGAACCCAGGCTGCGCGGCAAGGCCGGCATCGTAAAGCTCGAAGTGAACGCCAGGGGCCGTGCAATCCGCCGGCTTGAAAAGATTGACGCACAGCGAGGGCGCGAAGTGGTCCTCACCATTGATCAGGATATCCAGCATAAGGCGATGGTGCGGCTGAAGGATGAGCGCCGCGCCGCGATCGTGGCGCTGGATGTGCGTACCGGTGAGGTGCTCGCAATGGCCTCAACACCAAGTTACGACCCCAACGTTCTCATTACCGGGCTGGATGAGGGGGAGTGGTTATCAATCACGCGTTCCGAGGATGATCCGCTCACCAACAAGGCAATCCGCGGCCAGTATCCACCGGGCTCGACCTTCAAGATGGTTACAGCTCTTGCCGGTCTCGATGCCGGAGTGGTGACGCAAAAAACCAGGTTTCATTGCTATGGCGGCTATTCATACGCAAATGCCTATTTTGGATGCTGGAAAAAGAGAGGGCACCGCGCGGTTAATGTCCGTAAGGCCATCAAGCAGTCCTGTGATGTGTATTTTTACAATGTCGCCGAGCGGCTGGGCATCTCAAAGCTGTCCGCCATGGGCCGCAAGCTTGGCCTTGGCCAGACATATGATTTCGGTCTGCCGATGCAAAAAGCCGGCGTCATGCCGACGCCGGGGTGGAAACGCGCCACCCTTGGGAAACCCTGGTACGGAGGTGAGACGATCATCTCCGGTATTGGGCAGGGTTTTGTTTTAACGACACCGTTGCAATTGGCTGTCATGACGGCCCGAATTGCGACGGGGCGTGAAGTTGTCCCGCGTATCGTGCGGCCTCTTCCAGGTGAGGAAATCGCGTTGCCAAAGCCGCTCGATATTGACCCTGAACATCTGGCGATCGTACGCGAGGGCATGTGGGCGGTTGTCAATGAAGGAGGCGGAACGGCAGGGCGCGCACGCATCCCGATCGCCGGTGTGCAGATGGCGGGCAAAACCGGGACCTCTCAGGTGAATACAGCTTCAAGCGGACGGCGCAGCTCTGAACTAAAATGGGAGCAGCGCGATCATGCGCTGTTTGTCGGTTTCGCTCCGGCAGACAATCCCCGCTATGCGGTTGCCGCGGTCATTGAACATGGGGGCAGCGGTTCACGCGCCGCGTCTCCTGTTGTGCGTGATATCATGACAGCGCTCCTCGAGCGTGACCCCATATCGAAGCCAGCCTATGTGGCGAGTGACGCAATCAGCAAAAGAGCTGGCGGCATGCCTCAAAGAAGGGAGGGCTGACATGTTTACTGGCCCCCTGGAGATGCCGCAGCTCAGCTTTGCCAGGAAGCTGCTGGCCTTTAACTGGCTATTCGTGGCGCTCATCACATGCATCGCGGGCGTCGGAGCGGCCTCGCTCTATTCGGTGGCGGGCGGCAAACTTGACCCGTGGGCGGAAACCCATGTCATCCGCTATTTCCTGGGTCTTGGTCTGCTGTTTGGGGTCGCGCTGATCGACATCAGGGTGTGGCTGCGTCTGGCTTATCCGGTATATCTGATCGCCCTGGCACTGCTGGTGGCGGTGCCATTCATCGGAATTGAGTCCGGCGGGGCGCAGCGCTGGATTCAGATTGGCGGTATAAATTTCCAGCCCGCCGAGCTTATGAAGGTGGCGCTGGTTCTGGCGCTGGCGCGTTATTATGAGTGGCTGGCGCCAAAGCATATATCCAATCCGCTGGCCCTGATGGCGCCGCTCGCGATGATCCTCATACCCGTGGGGCTGGTGGCCATGCAGCCGGACCTTGGCACCTCGGTGCTGTTCGCGGCTGTCGGTGGAGGGTTGTTGTTTCTTGCCGGCGCCAGCTGGATTTATTTTGTCTTCGGCATCACCGCCGTCTTGGCTGCTATTCCCTTCGTCTGGCAGTCTTTGCACGCCTATCAAAAGGCGCGGGTTATGACCTTCATCGACCCCGGCAAGGACCCGCTCGGGGCCGGATACCATATCTTGCAGTCCAAGATCGCACTGGGTTCTGGCGGCGTTACCGGCAAGGGATATATGCAGGGCACTCAGAGCCAGCTCAATTTCCTGCCCGAAAAACATACGGATTTCATTTTCACCATGTTCGCCGAGGAAATGGGCTTCATCGGCTCATTGGGGCTGCTGGCGCTCTATCTGCTTGTGTTGTTATCCATCATTTTCATGGCGCTGCGCTGCCGGACACAGTTCGCCCGGCTGATCGCTGCCGGCGTTGGCATTACCATGTTCATTTATGTTTTCATCAATGTCGCCATGGTTATGGGTCTGGTGCCTGTCGTTGGGGTTCCGCTGCCGCTTGTCTCTTATGGCGGTACGTCAATGATTACGCTGATGTTTGGATTCGGTCTGGTGCTCAATGCCCATGTGCATCGCAAAACATGGTTCAGGCCCCATGAGGTTGGAGCCATCTGATGGGCGATAAGCCTGACTGGCATACGCGGCTGGACAGGCTTGCCATGACGGTGATATTGGAAGCTCTGAAAGAGCGCTCCGGCGGCTTTTTCAAACATTTGGGGGCGCATAGCTCAGTTGGCAGAGCAGCTGACTCTTAATCAGCGGGTCGGGGGTTCGAATCCCTCTGCGCCTACCATATATCTGATGTAAATCAATAATTTATATCATCAGGCGACGGCTCGGAAGGGCTGTCGCTTTTTCATGTCCGCACAGTGTCAACACGGAGAGACAATATAAGAGGCCAGCGCAATGCTGACCCCTCAGTCGTTGGCCGCACAATTCATGGCCGTGTGCCTTTTCTTGGTATAGTCTTCTAGGTGCCTGGCATCAGCCTCCCCGGCTTAGCGCTGGGCAAGAGCGGGCGCTCGCGTTTCAACACCCTTAAACACAACGGGAACGGTGAGCGCCCGCATCCTTTCCCCCATAAGAAAAGAGGCCAGCGCAATGCTGACCCCTTCAATTCCTTCATGCCTGTGACGCGTTTAGTTGGTCACTTTGAACCTGGAAACCTTTA
>CAYOEI010000276.1:0-5916 GCA_964402825.1 uncultured Hyphomicrobiaceae bacterium | reverse complement strand
TCCGATGAAATGGGTTCACCCGGTGCGTGTGCAACGGTGGCGGCGACTCACCATGGCCATAACGCTTGTTTGGGCTGTGGCCGCGCTCCATGAAGTGATCAAGGATTTTCCGGGCACCCAGCCAATGCAGGTAATATTTGCGATTGCCGCGACCTATTTCCTGGCTATCGGCGTCTCCCGCACGTTTTTTGAGCGTAATTGGAGGCAAGACACACCGGAATAAAGCCGGTATCTTCATGTTTTCCAGCCAACAACCGTTGGACGAAGTGCATGTGCTGCTTTATGAGCGGGTGATCCGGGCGCAACATGTCCCGCCAATGTCCGAGGGAAACATTTCCAGGTATTTCGCATCATGATTGATTGGCTCTTGGACCCGACAATCTGGGCAAGCCTCGTGGCGCTGACCGTCATGGAAATTGTGCTCGGAATCGACAATGTGGTGTTCATTTCCGTTATCGTGGCGCGGTTACCTGTGCGCGAGCGTGAGCGAATAAGAAAAATCGGCTTGGCCCTGGCATTGCTGTTTCGCGTGGTGATGCTGTTCGCGATCACCTGGCTGATCGGCCTGACGGCATCCGTGTTCAGTGTTTTTTGAACACCAGGTATCATGGCGCGATCTCATTCTTATTGCTGGTGGTTTATTCCTGCTGGCCAAGGCGACACGGGAAATTCACGAGAGTATCGAAGACGATGAGCCCGACGGCCTGACGCGGGATGTAACAGGCGGATTCTGGAGCTTCATACTGCAGATTGCTATTATCGATCTCGTATTTTCGATCGACTCCATCATTACGGCAATCGGCATGGTGGATAAGGTGGAAGTGATGATAGCTGCTGTCGTGATCTCCATGTTTGTCATGTATCTGGCATCTGGAGCGGTGGCGGAGTTCATTGAGCGCCATCCGACCACGCGCATGCTGGCCCTGAGCTTTCTGTTTCTGATAGGCGCGGCTCTCGTGGCCGATGGATTGGCGTTCCACATTCCGCGCGGTTACATCTATTTCGCCATGGGCTTTGCCGCCATGGTCGAAACCATGAATGTCTGGGCGCAGCGCCGGCGCCGCAAAAGAATTTCCCGTACAAAATAGAACCCGTGCAACCAGGTAGGGGCGTGCGCAAGCACCTGATCCATCAATATCCGGTGCTCCGAATCCTGGCCTGGGGCTGGTCGCGATGGGCAAATTTGACCGCTCCACAGGGTAAAAATGTACCAACACGGGCCTCGTTGCCGGGCATTTTAGCAAGCTCAAAGGCTTGCCTGAAGGTGGGAGCTTTTCAAGGAAATGAAAATCCTCTACATAACTGTAATTTTTAAAAACATATTTATTACAATTGTTTATAGAGATGCATTAAGTCTCGAAGGAAGCTCTGACGCATCCATATTCGGAGTCATGGCCTGATGATTGCAAGCTGTGCGCGCAAGAGTCGCTCGCAAAATCGCAAAGAGCGTCAAAAAAACGACATTATTGCAGTGCGGTATCCTGCGCTGCACTGCAATAGAAATGACATAACAAGGGGCATACCCATGAAACGGATTCTTCTTATCGCCGCTCTGGCCGGTTCGGTGGCGACTGTCTCACAGGCGGCCAGTTTTGGTGATTTGAATGGACCGGCAGTGCGCAAAGCCGTGTCAGGAAAGACGGTATTTCTAAGCACGAGCGGTATTGTTCTGCCTATCGCATATCGTAGCAACGGGACGATGAGCGGTCGTCTGCAAGCCTCCGCTGCCGCGCTGGCAGGGAATGCGTCGATGAAGGATTCGGGACGCTGGTGGATTTCCAATGACCGGCTGTGTCAGCGCTGGAAACGTTGGCAGGGCGGAAAGTCCTATTGTTACAAGTTGTCGCGCCAGGGCCAGCAAGTGGTTTGGGTGCGCGATGACGGACGCCGCGGTACCGCACGCATCAGCAGTTAGCAACAGAGAGGCTTAAGCGCGTCTCGACCTGTCGGCATCTTTCCTATCCCGCTTTGAGATGGGTGGCAGATCTCTCGGACGCTGGTAAATTTGATACCAGGTGCTCCTATACGCTTACATCGTCAGGTTGAATGCGATAGAGATTCGCTCTTCCTTGCCTTTTGTCGGCTTGACAGAGTGCTTTACAAAGCTGCGGAACAGAATCATCATGCCTTCCTCCGGCTTGATGGGCATTATCTTGATGTTCAGACGGTTCGGTTTGCGTACAGGGGGATCGAGCATGATCTCACTATAGGGGGAGTGGATCAGCAGATTGCCACTACCAGGCGGTGCTTTTGCATAGTAAATGCCGCTGATTATGGCATTCGGATGATGGTGCACTTCCTGCGCATGGCCTTCATTGTATATATTCAGCCAGCATTCGGTGAACTTTAGCGGGAACCGTTGGATTTCCAGTTCCAACGCTTCGGCAAAATCGTTGGCCTCCTGCATGATCACCTCGCGCAGGGGTTCAAACTCCTCATGCTGCATTAGCGTCGTGGGGCTGCCGATCGTGGTGTAGAGATTGCAACTCCAGCTGGCGGGAATCGTGTTGGGCTCGGTTTTCCGGATGTACTCGATGCCGTGCACGATCTTTTTGTTCAGTTTCTTTGCATTAGCAATCTGGATTTGTCGAATAACGGTCGGAAACACAACAACCATCTCGTTCTTGTTCTTGCTCACGGGTGCCTCCAAAACATCAGAAATTGCAGTTAAAGGAATACAGTATCGGGTGTGGTTGGCCATTTAAAGAGCCATATGGTCACGACAGCATCCACTATTTTGCTCGCACAAATCCAACATTTGTATTCTTCCGGCCATACTGGCAGGGCATGAAGGTCCGCACTCTCCTCGTGCAAAGCATCAACTGCATCTGAAATTGCTTTCGCGTAAATACCGCGCCACCCAGTCTGCTGGCGGCGATTCTTCAGCGATATTACTCAATTGAATACTTGAGCCAAACCCTGCCTAAAGTCAGAGAGGCTGGATTAGCTAAGCTGTGCTGCTCCTAGGACGCTTTAGTCGCATGCAACCACTTCTTGTAGGGCTTGGAGCATTGTCTATCATCGCCACTTTTCTGATCGAGTTTTAACGGCTGCTTGAGGCCGCAGAATTTTGCGACGCGCTTAAGTGTTTTTGCCGGGTCGCTCACCATATCTTCGTAATTCACCAATATGGCTTGATTGCCCAATTTTTCCAGCCAGTTATCGATCAATATCTGGTAATCCGAAATATGGCGATAGATGTATTTTAGATCGTAAGCGTATACGTTCATATTTTGCATGTAGAGTTGACCAAACATTCTGAATGCAACATCATCATCATCACGTTTCATGAAGACAAACTTGCTTTTGATCCCACAATCCAGAAGACGCCCAACATCAGTAATTGCTCCGGGGTCAGTTACCGTAACAATATCCGCGTCTCCAGCGCTTTTGAGGAGGCGTGCCTTGTAGGTTTCCGCGATGATTGAATCGAGTTCCTTGGGTAGATTGCACAGATTGTTTATTGCTAGAAGACTGGTGCATTGAGAAACATAGCGGGCTGTAGAACGTACATGATTGAACTCCTGGAGCATTTCTATGCCGGGTAATGTTCTGATAAAACGCTCAATAGTGGTTTTTCCAGACAGCGAAGTCCCGAGAATAAATAGGGAAAGAGGTGTGTTGTCATTTACTTTATTTTCGTCCGTTACGGGTGGATGCCAGTGTCGGCATTTGGATATCATAACTTCAATCTGCTCGGTGTAGTGCTGAGCAGACGCCTCGTACCTTTTTGCCAAGGGCGCGTTAGCCTCCACCAGTACGTCCCAAGCTTCCTTATGATGGCCTAACCGTTCTAAGCACGAGGCACGCACAAACGACAGGCCCGTCATGGTGTAGTTGTCGTCCCCCGGTTGGGCAACACCCAAGCTATCGACGGCCGCCAGAACGTCTAAATCAAGCTTGTTATTTGTTGGGAGTGTGCTTGCAACCTTGTAGGCGAACGCCTTGGCGTCTCGGCTAAGCGGTTTATCCAGCCCCTTCTTCAAAGCTGCTGCCGCATCTTCGTGGCGGCCTAAATGAATGTAGCATTCGCTCAGCCAGATGTGCACTGAGCCGTCAGTTTCTATAACGCAAGCCCGTTCGAGATAATTTGCCGCACTCCCATAGCGACCTTGCAATGTCAACGCGCAGCCGAGCATGTAGAGTGTGGAAAATTTTTCTGGCGCCAGTTTTAATGACTGCTCGAGGATAGTGATCGCGCGCTCTTCTGCTCCTAACTGCAGATATACTTTTCCAAGATTTATAAGATTTACCCAATCTTTCGGATTGAGCATTGCGGCGCGAGCAAGATGAGATAAGGCGGCCGCGTAATCATCCCTTTGTATGTGGATTGTTCCAAGCATGCAAAGTGCGGCGACATAATCCGGGTAACATTCAATCAGTTGTTCGCAAAGCTCCTGTGCCTGGGCGGGGTCGTCTGATGAGAGGCATCGCTGTGCCTGTAATAAGGTCTGATGGGCCTCCTGGACCTCAGAGATCGGTACCTGACATTGCTCTCTGGACATGCTTATCTTAGGTGCGTTCTCGATACTGGTCCCTTAGTATTGCATGGCGATCTAGGCAACAAGCAGTCAACTCAAAATATTTCATATGAGTCGAGATGGCCAACCGTATTATTTCGTTCATTTCAATGCCCAATGTGCCAGGAGTTTCAGCGTTATCTTCTCGGTCGGGCCTCGCCCCAGCTTCCTCGAGCCCGGCAGACCATTGTGGCAAGTATAGCCTTTCCTTGGGATGTATTCATGGTTGAGACAGCGGATGATCTGCCCGAAGATGTCGCGCAGGCGCGACAACGGCTGAGTGTTGCCAAGGAGTATTTGCGGACCGGAGATTTTACCGCCGCGCAGGACGCGTGTCGGGAGTTGCTTGCCGAGAATACCGAGTATGTTGAGGCGCTTAGCACGTTTGGCCGAGCTTATATGGCTGCTGGAAACCCCGAATCCGCCCTTCCATGTTTCGTCCGAGCCTCGATGCTCAACCCGGACAATCCGAAGGCTTTCGTGGAATTGGCAGAAGTGTATTGCGAGCTGGAGGCTGATGAGGCTGCGATTCAAGCTGCATATGAAGCCCTGCACCTAGACCCAGGCGGCAAATTTTCAGTGAAGGCACACTTCCTCCTAGGCCGTTTGTACAAACGAGATTCCGACTACGCAAGCGCAGTGGAACATCTTGAGAAGGTGCCAGCGTCCGATCCGCTGGCAGGCTTTGCAGCGTTACTATCTGGCGCATGCAGTATGGAACTGGGCGAGCCGAAAAAAGCGACCAAGGAATACGAGTCTGTGCTTAAGAGCGACATGTTCCCGATGGATCATGTGCAAATCCTTTACGAACTTTCGCAGCGGCCAAAGCCGGACGAGGCGGGGAAAATATTGGCGGACATTGATGCTCTTGAAAGGGAGGCACCGACCTTCGATGACGATCTGCAGGTGGCCAGTTTCACTGGGCTTATCAATATGGCGCGGGCATCACTTTTCGAATGTCTCGGCGAGTATAAAGATTCCTGGAACTCACTTGAAAAGGGAAATGCACCCTTAGGCACCGCATATGCAAATGCGGCACAAGTCACACGTCGGCAGAATCCTAAAATAATCTCGCTCGCGCATGACTGGGATTATGCGGGTCCGGCCCGTCTTGACGGTGACTTGAATATCCCCCTGTCTCTTCTGATTCTCGGGCCTTCCCGTGCTGGCAAGACAACTTTGGAACGTCTTGTAGCTTCGATCCAGGGCGTGAAACGCGGCCATGAGAGTGAGATCGTCCAAAAAAGTGTCGCCAGGACGTCGATGGACATGGGGATTTTGATGCTATCGTTCCCGGGGCAGCTGCCAAGCACGATCCACGGCGCATTCTCAAAGGCCTATGCGGAAGAAATAACGGCCCACGCCGGCGAGGCACAGGTTTACACAATTACTCATC
>CAYOEI010000275.1:0-2877 GCA_964402825.1 uncultured Hyphomicrobiaceae bacterium | reverse complement strand
CGTAATCCTCAAGAGAACACCTCCGGGTGGGTCTCGCCATTTTCCACATATTGTGCGGTCAACTCCGCCAGCGCCGGGGCCAGCAGGAAACCATGCCTGTAGAGACCGTTTACATGGATATGGTCTCCTTTGACAATAATGCGAGGCAGATTGTCTGGAAAGGCCGGGCGCGCATCGGCTCCGAAACCGACGATTTCCGCTTCCCCGAAGGCCGGGTGCAGCGCATAGGCGGTGGAGAGAAGCTCCAGCGCGGAGCGCACCGTGACCTCTCCCCTCTCGTCGCTCTCGATCTGCGTCGCGCCGACCAGATAAAAGCCATTTCCCCATGGCACCACATAGAGCGGGAAGCGGGGATGCAAAAGGCGGACGGGACGGTTGAGGACGATCTCTTCAGTTCTGATGACAAGCCGTTCGCCGCGCACCCCGCGTAACTCTTTTAATTCATCACGCGCGGCAAGCCCCCGGCAATCGATCACCAGATCGGCGCTCCCGGTTGCATCTTCGCACCCAAAATGGGCGACGGCTCCGGCCTCTTCTGCCGCGCTCAGCAGAAAATCCATGGCTTCATGCGGATGAACATGTGCTTCGCCGGCAAAGAAAAGCCCGGTGGCGTACCGGTTTCCAAGATCGGGTTCCAGCTCCGTGATCCGACTTTCATTGACCCGCTCATGCCCCTTGGTCATGCGTTCATAGCGGTCCAGCTCCTTACGGTCGCGAGGCTGCGCAACGATCAGGCTGCCCTCGTACCGCGTATCTGGATAGTGCTCCCGCCAAAGCTCAATGGAGCGCAGGCCGAGCTCGCGGATCAGCTCCTCGGCGCCTTCTTCTTCTGCATATGGCGCGATCATGGCTCCGGCGTAGAAACTGCACGCGCCTTCGAACGGTTTTTCGGAGCGCTCAATCAGCGTCACAGCGTGCCCCGCCCTGGCCAGCGTGAACGCCTGCCACAGGCCGCAAATGCCTGCACCAATTATTGTGATTTTCTTCTTTGGCAACGGACTAAAAACACTCCGGAATGGCGCGCTGAATCAGGTGGTGTCGCGTCAGTTTAGCGCCATTGGGACAAGTCGCCCATTACTAATCACCCATTACTAATCACCCAGTGCGACACCTTCGCGCCGGGGGTCCGCGCCACCTTCAAGATATTTTTTGCGCGCAATAATGAGATGCAGGCCGCTGGTCATCGGTGAAATGCTGACCCGATGACCGCGTTCCTTCATTGCACGCGCATGGCCTGGGGCCCACGGCCCTTCCTCGATCTCAAAGGGTCCGTTGCGGCTGCCGAAGGTTGGTAAGTTGGCCGCATCCTGCGCGCCGAGCCCCCAATCGAGATGAGCGATGAGCGCTTTGAGCACATAAAGGATAATGCGCGAGCCGCCTGGGGAGCCAAGCACCATTTTGAGCTTGCCGCTCTCATCGAACACGATGGTGGGTGACATGGAAGAGCGCGGGCGCTTGCCCCCCTCAACACGGTTGGCGACGCGGCGGCCCTTCGCATCGGCTGGGGAAAACGAAAAATCCGTCAGCTCATTATTGAGCAGAAAACCGCCCGCCATCAGCCCCGAGCCAAAAGCACTTTCGATGGTTGCGGTCATGGAAAGCGCATTGCCCGATGCGTCTACAATAGAAATATGCGTCGTGCCGGATTTCTCGATTGTTCCGTCCTTGCCGAACGCGCCACGGCGCACACCCGGCGGCATGCCCGGTTCGGCGCGCCGCATGGGGCTATTGGCATTGATAAGTTTTCGCCGGGCGTCGAGATATGATTTATCCAGCAACCCCTTTGGAACCGGAACGAAATCAGCATCGGCCATGTAGCGCCCCCGGTCCGCGTAGGCGAGTTTTTGCGCTTCGGAGATCAGGTGCAGGGCTTTGGGGTTTAGCGGCTTGGCGCCCAGATCAAACGGTTCCAGCAGATGCAGCACATAGGCAATGGTCAGCGCGCCGGAGGAGGGCGGGCCCATTCCGCATACTTTATACGCTCTGTAAGGCGCGCAGACGGGTTTGCGAATTTTCGCGCGGTAGTCAGCAAAATCCCAATATGTCATGTCGCCCGGGCTGCCGGGCGCGCCATTCACCGCGCTGATAATTGAAGCGGCAATCGGGCCGCTATAGAAAGCATCCGCGCCTTGTTCGCTAAGCGTGCGGAGCGTCTTGGCCAGCGCCGGGTTTTTGAGCACATGCCCGACCGGCCATGGGACGCCAAATTCATCGAAGAAATATGCGCGCGCCTCGGGTGAAAAAGCGCTCCCCCTGGATACCCGCAGCAGCTTGTTTAATCTCCTCCCAACAGGAAAACCTTCCTCTGCCAGTTCAATCGCGGGCTGAAAAAGATCACGCCAGGGAAGCCGCCCATGTTTTGCGTGCGCCAGTTCAAGCATCCGCGCCAGCCCCGGCACGCCCACGGAGCGCGCACTTTTCATTGCCGAATAGAAATTCATCCGCCGCCCGTTCACCAGGAACCTGTCGGGCTTTGCGGCTTTCGGGGCGGTTTCGCGCCCGTCATAGGTGGCGAGGGTTTTGCCCTTCGCGTCCCAGTGAACCAGAAAGCCGCCGCCGCCAAGGCCGGATGATTGCGGCTCAACCAGATTAAGCACCAGCTGCGCGGCGATTGCCGCATCCACCACGCCGCCGCCGTTGCGCAGCATTTTGCGCGCGGCCGTGGCCGCGAGGGGATGGGCGGCCACGACCATCTGCCGCTTTGCCCTAACGGGAGGCTTCGCCTGCCATCCGGTTGATGCTTCGGGCTGGGCGCGGGAGGGCGGCAGCGCACTTTGCGCGGATGCATGAAGCGGCGCCAGCAGCGCCCACGCCACGAGCAGGGCCGCGAGAGTGGCTGCGCGTGTGCGTGATGCGTTTCCGGTCCAGAATTTCATG
>CAYOEI010000274.1:0-2747 GCA_964402825.1 uncultured Hyphomicrobiaceae bacterium | reverse complement strand
ATAGCAACCCGGGGATGGGCAACCGTGATTACATGTATGTAGCGAGAATTTATGCTCATTTATCAGGCCAGTTTTAGTCGTTTGTTAGACAAGTGCAATTAGCATTGCAAGTCTGCCATTGTGCGGAAATTTGTGGAGTGTACGGATGCGGGATACCCGCGGATGCCTGCTTGAACTCGAGCGGATGGCTACAGATGGATCACGCGAGAGGCGGGACGAGTTGCTCGAACGGGTAACCGATCTGTTTTTCCTCACGTCCGAGCAGCAAAGCCCGGCTGAAAAGGCCGTGTTTGGTGCGGTCATCAAGCGCATTGCCTATGAATTGGAAGTCAAGGTGCGCACCCGCTTGGCCGAACGCTTGAGTGAGGCTGATTGCGCACCTCACGAACTCATCGTCAAACTCGCAACCGATGTCATCGGTGTGGCCCGTCCGGTCCTTGAAAAATCTCCGGTTCTCAAAGATCAGGATCTCATCCATATCGCGGGAGAACATGGGCAGGACCATCTCCACGCCATTTCCAACCGGACGGAATTGAACTCTGCCGTGACCGATGCGCTTGTTAAGCGTGGTAATGATTTCGTGCTTGCCCAATTGGCGGAAAACCATGGCGCGGTAATGTCTTCGGGTGGTCTCAAACGCCTTTCTGAACGCGCCGGCAGCAGCTCGGAACTTTATTCCGCGCTTGAAATGCGCACGGATATTCCGAAAGAAACCCTGGCTGAAATCAAGGGTAATATTGCGGCGCGCCTCAAGAGCGAACTGGTTTCGATTTCCTCTGATATTTCCGCTGAGGATGTCAATGAGATCGTGGAAGAACGCGCCACTGAAATGAACCTGCAGCCGGCCGACCAAATGAGATACGGCATAACGTGGGGGAAAAAGAAAGGCGTAACCGAAAAGAAACTCTCGTCTTTTGCCCGGGCGCGAAAACTTGCATACACCACCCGGTGCCTATCGCTCATGTGCGGTATTTCCGTCTCAAGAGTCTCCGATTGTATTCTTAAAGATGATATATCGGCTTTGGCTATCCTGTGTAAGTCGGGCAATCTCAAAAGCTCGACTTTTGCAGCTCTTCTTCAACTGCGCCCGCCAACAGGTCCGGATCACGAACAGATCATTGCAGATGCCATACGTCACTACGAAATGCTGACAACGAGTGAGGCGCGCCGGGCTATGCAGAGTTCACGCAATCGCCTTGCCCAGGCAGATCCGGAATAGGCATCCAGCACTTGAATAATAGCGTGTTCGCGACGGGATGGCTCCTGCGAGGGCCAAGCACGCCTGGCACTGGTGCATGACGGCGAAACGTGGGGGTTGCCGGCGGGATTCGTATAAATCACTGTGCTGTCAACGCAGAAATCCAACCCAAAAGCCGCCAACTCGTTAAAATTTGATCCTTTGAATGTGCTGAATATTTGTCTCTCCCCGCTATCCTGATGGAAGAAGCCAGCCATTTCGAATGGTCAGTATGGATCGTAGGGGTGACGCCAGTTATGACGGGCAGATTTTCGTTACGTAAGAAGAAATCAGCGGATCAAATACCCTCCGCGGAACCGAAGCCGGAGTCGCGGCTGATCGCCGCCATTGCGTGCCTCGACAAGGTGTCGAAAGAGGGCGCGGCTGAGGCAATTGGCGAGCCGGAAACCCCTGAAGCTGTTGAGGAGACGCCGCCTGAGGAAGCCGCGGCTGATCCGGCCTCGTCTGACGATGGCCAGATAAAACCCCCGAGATTTCTGGACGCGAAGGTGCGGCTGCATCGCAAGCTGATTGAGGAGATCAATCTTTCGGCAATCGACAAGGTGCCCGAGGAAGAGCTGCGCAGACAGGTTAGCGAACTTGCCAGCGAATATGTGCTGTCCGAGCGTCTGCCGATGAATACGCAGGAGCTGGAAGAGTTTTCCAGTGAGCTTTATGACGAGATGACGGGCCTTGGGCCAATTGAGCCGTTGCTCAAGGACCCGACCATCGCCGACATTCTCATCAACACCCATGATCAGGTTTACGTAGAGCGCTTCGGCAAGCTGGAGCTGACCCCTGTGCGCTTCAAGGATGAGCAGCATTTGCTACGGATTTTGAACAAGATCGTGTCCGCCGTCGGCCGGCGGGTTGATGAATCCCAGCCCATGGTCGATGCGCGCCTTGAAGACGGCAGCCGCGTCAACGCCATCATTCGGCCTCTAACGGTTGATGGTCCGCTGATCTCGATCCGCAAGTTTTCCAAGAAACCAATTACTATGGAGAAGATGGTCGAGTTCGGAAGCCTCAAACCCCAAATCGCCGAGGTGCTTGGGGCGGCGGTCAAATCGCGCATGTCGCTGATCGTCTCTGGCGGCACCGGTTCGGGCAAGACCACCATGCTGAATGCGCTTTCAACGCACATTTCGCATGATGAACGCCTCATCACCATTGAAGACGCCGCCGAATTGCAGCTCCAGCAGCCGCATATCGGACGGCTGGAAACCCGGCCGCCCAACCTTGAGGGCAAGGGCGAAATCAAGCAGCGCGATCTTGTGAAGAACGCTTTGCGCATGCGCCCTGACCGCATCATTCTGGGCGAGGTGCGCGGCGAAGAAGCCTTTGACATGCTGCAGGCCATGAATACCGGTCATGAAGGTTCCATGGCGACTATCCATGCCAACACTCCGCGTGATGCACTGACACGCCTGGAGAATATGGTTGGCATGGCCGGAACCAATATGAGCGAAGCAAGTGTGCGCGCGCAGATTGCCTCCGCCGTGCGCATTTT
>CAYOEI010000273.1:0-2850 GCA_964402825.1 uncultured Hyphomicrobiaceae bacterium | reverse complement strand
GCGGGAACAGCCAACGTTGCGCCATCGCCGCCAAAGACAAAGGGGATACTGTGCTCGGGCAGGGCATTGAGGATGGAGGCAATGCAGGCAGCCCCCATCATGTTGACGTCCTTATAACGCCCTTCATTGATGGCTTTGGTGGACCCTGTGATATCAGCTAAAACGACACACCAGTCATCTGGCAGCGGACGATAAAACGACAGGTTAGTTAAATCTGAAAATTTGTTGAATCCCTTCAGATTCTTATAAAAATCATTTGAATTTTTAGGCATTTAAGTTCAATCCAGACATTGAATTTCCCCCCATATGGCTGAATGATCATCATGATCCGGCCCGGATTGCAAACGATCGAGGGTTCAACCCCGGCCCGAAAGTCAGTATTAATCTCTATGGCTGCCGCAACCGGCCGCCATGAGATTCCGGGCGATGATTGCCAAGGGGGCCAATTGCGGGATCGCCATACAGGGAGAGCAACGTTGGTGGGGGGGGAGTAAACAGCGCCACGATCTGGTGGGCATTGAAGCCTTCGCCCATCTTACCGATGAACAGCTTTCCGAAATAGAATCGCAGCTTCAGCTTTTGACGATTCACGGCGGGGAAACCCTGATCTCTCAAGGGGAGGCGTCGGATGCGCTCTACCTGGTCGTTTCGGGCCGCTTTAAGGTAACAATCGAAGGTCAGCAAGACCCGGTCGTCGAGATTGGCCCAGGCAAATCCATCGGTGAAATTGGCTTCTTCTCCAGCAGTGAGCGCACGGCAACGGTTACAGCGGCACGTGACTGTCTGGTGCTGCGGCTGCTGCGTGAAGATTTTGATGCCATGTGCCGGCGCTCTCCCGAGATTTGGCCGGCGATCGTTTCCATGCTGGCTCGCCGGCTGGTGCGCATCGCCACCGCGAAACCGAAGGTCGATAAGTCGACGCCACACACCATCGCCATCTGCCATGCCGGATCCGAGCCTGTTCCCGAATCTGTCCTGAAAGCGCTAGAGGGGGTGTTTTCCAAGGCGAGCGAATGCAGATTTATAACGGCGGCCACGATTCGTGATGAATTCCCCTCTGCTGATTTGTCGGAAGATAATGCTGTCACGCGCTGGCTGAATGACGAGGAAGCCAAATATGACTATCTGTTTTTTCTAACCGATCCGGAGCTCACTGAATGGTTCGCCAAGCCGATCTAGTGCTGCGTATCGGAATGCATCATTCACGCGATACCCAAGCGCCCAAGCCGCTCAATCCCATCGAGAAATTGGCCGAGGAAATCCACGATACGGACTCGCAACGCCTGGTCCTCGTCCATGACAATGATGGCGATATCACAGGTACGCGGCATTGGCTCGATGTCCGGTCTGTCGCGATGCATCATCATGTCACCGCCGGTTCCATTGCCGACTACAAGCGGCTTTATCGCTTCATCAATGGTGAAGCCGTCGGATTAGTGGCTTGCGGTGGTGGTGCATACTGCGCCGCGCATATCGGGTTATTCCAGGCTTTCTTGGATGCCGGGCTCGAATTCGACATGAT
This sequence comes from uncultured Hyphomicrobiaceae bacterium, assembly GCA_964402825.1. Taxonomy (GTDB): domain Bacteria; phylum Pseudomonadota; class Alphaproteobacteria; order Rhizobiales; family Methyloligellaceae; genus UBA2767. The sequence goes on along the minus strand of CAYOEI010000273.1, from coordinate 1,328 downwards.
GGGCGGAACCAGCGGTGGATCTGCAATGGTGGGCGCCTTCGCAAGAAGTATCGACCCCGAGGATCTCGACAGGCGTACCCATGATATTTTTGTCACGAACAGGTCCCTGCGACGCATGACCTGGCCGCGCTACAGCCTGTTAGACCATAAGATATTCGATAAGTGCCTCGCCCATCACTACACGCAGGTGAGGATCGAGGATCTGCGAATTCCCTATTTCGCAATCTCGACGGATCTATCGCACAACCGGATACGCTGTCACCAGAGGGGGCGTCTGTGGAAAGCCATTCGTGCATCAAGTGCTATCCCTGGTCTTTTGCCACCGGTCTATACAGCCGAGGGAGATATACTTGTCGATGGATCGCTGCTGGACAATGTTCCGGTACGACAGATGGTGAAGCTCAAAACCGGACCGAATGTGGTCATAAATTTCGATCTCCCCGAAATCAGGGTTTCCGGAATTGACTATGACTCGTTGCCGTCCCGTCGCCAGCTGATCCAGAGCAAGTTACTGCCATTCCTTTCGCCTCCCCTTCCGCAAGCACCCGGCCCGGGAAATATTATTACTCGCAGCCTTTCCGTGGCCCGGACGGACTTCCAGCAGTTTATGACCAGTGATGATCTCCTGTTCGAGCCACCCATCCCGCCAAACATCTCGATCATGGACTGGCAGCATCATAGCCGTCTCAAAGACCTTGCCCGAAAGTATGGAAAGGCTGAAATCGCCCGGTTAAGTGCGATTGGTCACAAGCTGCTGCGATAACGTCATTGCCGGCGGATGGTCCTGCCTTTATCCAGTGCTGCCGGTTTTGCGGCTTCAGTAGAGCCAGATGGGACATGATCTATTCGAGATATAGGAATTGCGATAATGTCCGTTTCTCTCATCTGGCATTGTTATCAAGCTCCGTGTTTCTGGCATTTGTTGTCAGAACTGCGTGGGTTACGCTTCTCTACGTGGTCAGTCTTGCGGGGTTTGGGCTTCGGGCTTCGGGCTGCTAGAAGCATTGGTCGGACGGAGGTCGAGAGCCTCTGAACCGCTACAATTGGTGGTTGAGGAGACTTCCGGTTAGGGTCATAAGCAGACATTCTGCATGGACGTGAACTATGTCCGCTTTACCCCCGATAGCGGACATCAAACCTCACAGCCTGGAATGTTTGCTTTACCCCCGAGAGCGGACATGCCGATAGCAACTATCTAGTAGAATGAATCAGAGGTATGGTCCCTACCGAGTCCGCATTATCGCATCGGTCGATTTCCAAGCTGGCAGGGATTGTTCCTCGGTCTTTATCCTAGCCGCTCAATCAACGAACAATCAGGCGTGACTATT